>JACQHM010000148.1 GCA_016199025.1 Candidatus Methylomirabilota bacterium
GGATATACCCGTACGCCGGGTCACCGTCAACCCATTTTGGATAGTTTTTCATGACGACCTGTACTAAGTCCCTTAGACGCCTTGCGCCCTCGCGTCTGATCTCCTCCTCCGGCATGGAATAGATCTCCTTCCCTCGGCGGGTCACAGTGTAGAGAAAATAGTCTTTCGGGGCGATGAGATCCTCCACCGAGCAGGTGAGAGGCCCCAGAGGCCCACACCCTTCCATTTGAAGCGACAGGAGGACATCGGCGATCTGCTCCGCTGCGTCTGCCCCGTTCTTCAGGACGATCAGCACATCGATATCGCTCTGCTCGGTCACGGTGCCCCTAGCCACGCTGCCAAACAGATAGATCTTTATCACTCGCTCCCCGACGGGGCTGGCCAGGAGGGCTTCCTTCAACCGCTCGACGTCCTTCCGATACCTCTCAACCAGATCCACTGTCAGCTCTTCGCTGCTTACGCCCCGGCCGGCCCGCTCGGCCTCCGGGAAATCCTATTGCCTCACAGCAGAGAGGGATCGCTTCACAGCACACCCAGGTCAGCGAGGATCCCCCCGACCTCCATCAGGAATCCATCCAAATCGACAGGGCGTTGCCTTTCCTCCGAGAAATCGTGGGTATCAGGATCTTCCACAGGATGTCGATGCCAGGTCCCTCCATCCCGATTCCTCCCATAAATCCGCATTCCACCCATCACCAGGGCATAACTCACCAAATCCTTTTGCGTATTGTGATAGACCTGAACAAAGCAATCCGGCATGATGTGTAAGCGCATCTTTAACGTGTGCGGCGTCCGGAGGACCATTTCCACACGGGCGATGTAGAGAAATCCTGCTGCGGTTGCCTCGATGTGATGCGCCAGTTGTTCCGGGGTCATTTCGCTGTCAGCTTCCGCAGATTCTCCCGCAGGGCCTGTATGGCATCGATCGCCTGGTCCCACTCGTGGTAATCGCTCTCCACTTCGAAACTGAACCCCCGCTCCTTGACGATCTGCCGCGCTTCGAACTCCTCCAGGTTCATGCCATATTTTTGCCGCATGCGGCGGTCGATCATTTCAAAAGTGGTCAGTCGCCGTCTGATCTCGCTGAACAGGAGCTGCCGCACCTTCTCATCGAAATCCCCTTCAGGGATCAACTCTTCGACAATCCTGGCCGTGCCTTCAGCAATGTTTGCCATGGGACGATGCCCCTCCTCTATTTCCGCTAAACCTCCTCCATCACCCGACGAGGGCCGTCACCGCTCCCGCCGCCTCTTTCACCTGCTCTTCCGAAAGCTCCGGATAGAGGGGGAGCGACAGGACCTCCTGGGCGGCCTGCTCGGCCTCCGGGAGATCCTCCTTTTGATAGCCCAGGCTTTGGAAGACCGGCTGAAGATGAAGGGGTATCGGATAGTAGACCCTTGTCTCGATCCCGAAGGCCTCAAGCTGAACTTTGACTGCATCCCGGTGAGGAATCCTGATCGTGTACTGGTGAAAGACGGGCTGGATCCCATCTGACGGAGAAGGGGTGACGAGGTTTGCACCCTTCAAGAGTTCGTTGTAGAAGGCGGCGAGTTTTCGACGCCTTTCGTTCCATCCCTCTAGGTAGCGGAGCTTGACCCTTACAATGGCCGCCTGCAGCTCGTCGAGGCGGCTGTTGACCCCCATCTCCTGATACCCCCGCCGATCCACTGACCCGTGGTGTCGAAGAAGCCTGACTCGCTCGGCCACGGCAGGGTCTTTGGTCACCACCATCCCCCCGTCGCCGTAGGCCGCCAGGTTCTTGGTGGGGTAAAAGCTGAAGCAGCCGGCGTCTCCCAGGGAGCCCACCTTCCTGCCCCGATATTCGGCCCCAAAGGCCTGGGCGCAGTCCTCGATCACCTTGAGGCGATGACGCCTTGCCAACTCCAAGAGGGGATCCATCTCGGCCGGTCGGCCGTAGAGGTGGACGACGAGGATCGCCTTGGTCCTGGGGGTGACCTGCTTCGAGACCTGGGCGGGATCCAGGTTGAAGGAGTCGGGTTGGATGTCGGCGAAGACGGGGGTCGCCCCGGCTAAGACAATGGCCGAGGCTGTGGCGATGAAGGTGAAAGGGGTCGTGATCACCTCGTCGCCCGATCCGATGTCCAGCGCCCGGAGGGCCAAGTAAAGGGCATCGGTCCCGGAAGCGACCCCGATCCCGAAGGGGACACCTAAGGAGGCGGCGACTTCCCGCTCCAGGGCTTCCACGGTGGGGCCCAGGATGAACTGGCCGCCCGCCAGGACGTCCCGGATGGCCGTCTCCAGCTCCGCCTGGATGGCCCGGTATTGGGTTTGTAAGTCTAGGAAGGGAATAAGCATGATCATAACCTCAAGGTTGTGCAAGCTTCGTTCCAAAAACACAAAGCGCCTCGACCCCCTCCAGTCCCTCACAGCCCCTCTAAGGAGCCCCCTGGCCGAAAGGACTTCGCGATGGCCTCGGCCAAGGCAGGGATGGTGTAGGCCTCCGGCATGATGTGGGTCTCCAGGCCGAACTTGGCCGCCGCCTCCGCCGTGATGGGGCCGATGCAGGCGACCGTCACGCCGGCGAAGAGACCCTTCAGGTCTTCCCCTTGAAGCATCTCCATCAGGTTCCTCACGGTAGAAGAGCTGGTGAAGGTGACGATGTGGATCTTCCGTTCTTCCAAGAGCTGCTTCACACGCCCGGCCTCTTCCCTGACCTTGACCGTCCGGTAGGCGGTGACCACATCGACCCTGGCCCCTCGTTTTCGAAGCTCTTCGGGGAGGATGTCCCTCGCCACCTCTGCTCTGGGGAGAAGGACAGAGGCCCCGACCAGCTCCGCCTCCTTCAAGGCCTCGACTAACCCCTCGGCCCGGAACTCGGCGGCCACGATGTCCGGCTTGATCCCCGCCTGTTCTAACGCAGCGGCCGTCCCAGGGCCGATGGCCGAGACCTTGATCCCTTTCAGCTCCCGGAGATCCTTCCCCTGGGCTCGGAGCCTCTCCAGGAAGAAGCCGACGCCGTTGATGCTTGTGAAGAGGAGCCAGTGGTACTGTTCGAGCCGGTCGATGGCTGAATCCAGCGGGGTGAAGTCCTCGGGCGGGCTGATCCTGATGGTCGGCACCTGGATGACCTCAGCTCCATACGCCTCGAGGAGTTCGGCGAAGACTAACGCCTGTTCCCTGGCTCTTGTGACCAGGATCCGTTTCCCGAAGAGGGGCTTCTTCTCGAACCACAGGAGCGTCGGTCGAAGGCTGACCACCTGGCCGATGACACAGATGGCCGGGGGCTTCAACTCCTTCGCCTTCTCCACAATGGTCTCGAGGGTTCCCTCGACGGTCTCCTGCTCCGCCGTTGTCCCGCACCGGATGACGGCGATGGGGGTCTTGGGATCCCGGCCGTGCTCCACAAGCTTTCTCACGATCTCCGGAAGCTTCTTCACCCCCATTAAGATGACCAGGGTGTCGATCCCCGTGGCGAGCCTCTCCCAGGCGATCCTTGGCTCCTCCTTGATCGGATCCTCGTGGCCGGTCAAGAAGGCAACGCTCGATGCGAGATCCCGGTGGGTTAAGGGGATGCCGGCGTAGGCCGGGACGGCGACGCCTGAGGTCACCCCAGGGACCATCTCAAAGGGGATCTCGGCCGAGGCTAACGCTTCGGCCTCCTCCCCCCCCCGGCCGAAAATGAAGGGATCACCCCCTTTCAAGCGGACGACAATCTTCCCGGCCTTTGCCCGCTCGACCAGAAGCCGGTTGATCTCCTCTTGGGGAAGCCTATGCTCGTGCTTTCCCACGTAGAGGCGTTCGGCGTCGGGCTTCCCATGGGCGAGGAGCCGCTCGTCCACCAGATGGTCGTAGACGATGACGTCGGCCTCCTTTAGGCATTTCAAGCCCTTCACGGTGATCAGGCCCGGATCGCCCGGCCC
>JACQHM010000149.1 GCA_016199025.1 Candidatus Methylomirabilota bacterium
GGCTGGGAGGGGGTGTGAGTCTGAGAGATCGAGCAGGGCCGGGGCAGGTCCCCGGCCCTTTTTGCTTGCGAAGCTTTCGCAAACATGCTACGTTCTACTCCTGATTTCCGTCAGGGAGATGGGGAAAGGCGGTGGAGACACCTGTCCTGTTAGCACCTGCTGGAAGCCTCGAGGCGGCCGAGGCGGCATTGGAGGCCGGGGCCGATGCCCTCTACGTAGGCTTGAAGGGCTGGAGCCGGGGAGGGGCTCGGGGTGAGCTGACCAAGCTGGAGCTGAAGGCATGCCTGGAGCAGGCCCGCCGCCTGGGGAAAGGGGTCCGCCTCGCGGCCAACATTATCCCCAAGCCGGAGGAGCGGGCTCATCTCCTCGAGCAACTGGTGGAGCTGGCAGCCTGGGGCATTCAAGGGGTCATTGTCAATGACCCCGGCTTCTTACGCGAGGTGAAGCGACGTCTCCCAGATCTTCCTGTCACGGCCAGCATCGGCTGCGGCGCCTTGAACGAGGGGGACGTCCGTTTCTACGAGGCGCTGGGGGCTGCCTCCGTCGTCCTCCCGGGCACCCTGGATCCCTCGGAGATCGCCGCCATCGAGGCAAAAGCCTCGATCCAGGTTGAGGTGATGCTCCACATGGTCCAGGAGTTCATCCAGCTCGGCAAGTGCTGGATGCCAAGCTACCTCCATTTCGACCCCACGGAGAAGCCAGAGGTCGGGACCCGCCTGACCGGGAGCATGAAGCGGGGTGGAGTCGGGGCCTGCTTCAAGATCTGCCAGCAGCCGTGGGTGCTCTCGCAGGATGGCCGACAGGTGGACCTCCGCCTCTTCCCGAGCTGGCAGATCAGCCGCTTGGCCGAATTGGGCGATTTCCTGGATGCGGGGGTCGATATCGTGAAGCTCCAGGGCCGGAGCCTTCCCCCCGAGCTGCTGGTACCTCTTGTCCGCCGGTATCGGGTAGGGATCGAGGCCTGGGCCAGCGGCCGAAAGCCGGAAGCAGAACTGGCGACGCTTCCTTCGAAGTGGACCGTGGTGGGACGGTAGATGAACGACTTCGAGCTGAACACAACGCTCTCGAATCTGAAGGACCTTCTCGCGTCGGACCTCTCTCCTTACGACGCCGTGTATTTAGGGAACATCTACTGCCGGTTGTACGAGGACAACTTCCTAGAGCGGCTTGACGACCTGAAGGAGGGGATCGCCCGGGTCAAGGACTTGGGCCTGAGAGCCTACATCACCTCCTATGCGGCGCCGCGGAACGATTTTTTGCCCAAGATCCGGAAGGCCTTGGCCGTGGCCGCCTCCAGTGGGGCCGATGCCGTTGAGGTCCATAACCTCGGGGTCCTCTACACCGTCCATGAGGAGTTCCCGGAACTCCCAGTCCACATCGGCGGCTTTGCCAATGTCTACACCGACGCCGGGGCTTTCGTTTTGAAGGAGTTCGGGGCCAGACGGATCATGCCCAACTACGAACTGAGCCTCGAGGAGATCAACCAGCTCATCCAGGCCGTCGATCTGCCGGCCGAACTCCTCCTTCACGGCAAGATGCCGCTGGGCATTTCGGACTACTGCTTTCTCTTGGAATACGAGGAGCGGTGGGGGATCAAGTGTCCCACCCTTTGCCAACGGGATCTGTTCCTGAAGCAGGGGGAGTGGGCCATGCGGTCGGTGGGGAAGGGGGTCATGAGCGGGAAGGATGTCTGCTTGCTGGAGCACCTGCCGGCCCTTTTCAATTCAGGCCATCGGGTCTTCCGGATCGAGGCGGCCTACGAGACCCCGGCGTACCGCTTGGAGATCGCCAAGGTGTACCGCGAGGCCTTAAATTGTGCACTCTCTGACGAACCCTATGTCATGGAAGAGGAGTGGTGGGAGATCATCCGGGGACATGCCCGGGTCGGGCTGTGTAACGGTTTCTATTTTGGGAAGACAGGGATGGACTATCTGGAGGCCAAGCCGGAGGCAGTGGCCTCGTTTCTCAAGCGGCCGGTGCCCCAAGACTAACGATCGATGGAGTGAGCGATGGTGGAGTTGTTAGCGCCGGCGGGGAATCTCCCGATGGCCGAGGCGGCCGTTGCAGGTGGTGCGAATGCGATTTACGTCGGGCCTCGCGGCTGGAGCCGCCGGCGGGATGCCTATGAGCTGTCGGATGAAGAAGTGCGGGAGGCGATCGAGATCGCCCATCAAGGTGGGGCAAAGCTTCGGGTCGCCGTGAACACCAACATGCAGTCCCAGGAGATCCCGGGACTCCTCCAGAAGATGGAGAAATATGTCGCCTGGGGCGTTGATGGCGCCATCATGACAGACCTTGGTGCCATCGCTGTTGTTCACCGGCGCTTTCCCGATCTCACCATTCACGCCAGTATCGGGGCCAACATCCTGAACAACGAGGACGTGAGGTTCTACCGCTCCCTCGGCGTCTCTCAGGTAGTGGCCGACACGAAGCTCACCCTGAAAGAGCTGGCCTCCCGGAAGGAACAGCTCGACGTGGGGATCGAGATCCTAATCCACGCGAACAAATGCTACACGTACCTGGGCAAGTGCTGGATGTCGCCTTACCACAACCTGGAGCGGACCGTTGACCCCTTCGGCAAGGACCTCTTCAAAGGGAGCCCGAACCGTGGCGGCCTGGACTACCGGGTCTGCCTGGAGGCCTGGGAGCTCTATCACGGCGGGGATCTCTTGGAGAAGCGGGTGGCCCTGAAGAACGACGCCTTCTTCCTCCTGGAGGACATCCCCCAGTTGATCGACCTGGGGGTCCACTGCCTGAAGATCCAGGGACGGGAATACACCGTGCCTTTGGTCGGGCAGATGGTGAGGTTCTATCGGGACCTGATCGACGCCTACGAGGCGCATCCAAAGACCGAGCCGTTCGACCTGGCCTCCTGGCGCGCCCGCCTCGCTGCGATCCAGGTCGGACGGGACGAGCAGCGGACCAGGGGGACCTTTGCCCTCCTGGCTGAGGCCCGCCAAAAGCCCGACGTTCAACAGTAAGGCTGGCGAGGAGCGGGATGCATGAACCCCGGGACATTGCCAAGGCCTTCTTGATCGAGGGGGAGGTCGATTACAAGATCGCGAAGCTGCTCTCAGGGAGCGACTTCCACAGCCGGACGATTTACTTTGCTCAGCAGGCCGTGGAGAAGCTGGTCAAGGCCTGCCTGGCCTTAAAGGGGATCTTCGCCACCGACCACAACCTCGCCTCCCTCTTCAAGGCCATCTACGGCGGGACCTTCAACGACGTCGAGGCTTTGGCGCGGGCCATCGATACCCTGGAGCGGCACGGGGCTCGGGTCCGTTTCCCCCTCTTCAACCGGCCGGACCTTCCTATCTGGATCCCCTCGAAAGGCTACACGGAAGAGGACGCGACCCGGGCTTTGAAGGGCTGTGAGTTCGTCTTTAGGGCTCTCAAGGCTTACCTGGACAAAGAGCTTACATGACGGGGCCTTCGAAGACCGCCGGACTCTTGGGTTGAAGCTTTCTTATAGAAGGGGGGATCGTTGATGAGAGATGAATGGCCCTTTGGAGCCCTAGGAGCCCCGAAGGGCCATCCTGTTTCAGGGA
>JACQHM010000150.1 GCA_016199025.1 Candidatus Methylomirabilota bacterium
GTGGACGTCTATGTCCCTGGCTGTCCACCCCGGCCTGAGGCCCTTCTGTACGGGGTCATGAAGCTCCAGGAGAAGATCATGAAAGAAGGCCTCACCAAGAGGAAGTTGCCCCCAGTGCACGTGGAAGGGTGAAGAAGGCCCTCCTATTCCAAGGGTTCCGAGCCTCTGCGGATCCATGATACCAGGCGGAGCGGGGTCTTCAGCTCTCCTGTCCGGATGGGAGGATCGGACATGACATTCATCCTGCTGGTGAGGAGGAAAATGTGGCCCTCGAGGAGGTTCGGGATGAGCCGGCTGCTGCTGAGGCGGAGATAACCCGATGGATCTTGAGAGGAGGGTGGCAAATGGCGAGGTTCGTGAAGGTGGCCACGACCGGCGAGCTTGCTCCCGGCCAGGCCAAAAAGGTGGAAGTCGAGGGGAAAACGCTCGCCCTCTTTAACCTCGCGGGGAGTTACTACGCCATCGATGATACCTGCCCCCACCGGGGGGGCCCTCTGTCTGAGGGTCTCGTTGAGGGAGAAGCCGTGACCTGTCCTTGGCACGGATCGAAGTTTAACGTAGCAAGTGGGGACGTGCTCACGCCTCCTGCTCGGACTGGGGTCTTCAGCTATCCCGTCCGGGTGGAGGCGTCGGATATCGAAGTGGAGATCTGAAAAAGAGGTAAGGCGATCCTCAGCTTTGAGGAGATCCTCCGGGTGGCCCGGATCGGGGTGGAGCTGGGGATCTTCAAGGATCCCCTGAGGATGTGAAGGAGGAGGCCTTAACTTTTCCACGCACTGAAGCTGGAGAGACATCCCTGGATCTCTCCGGCCTCCCTCGTTTCGCCTCTTCGCGGCCCCAGATCTGAAATTCCGCTTGTATTTTCCCATTCTTCTATAATAACGTTAGATATCACCCTTCCTTCGACGCCAGATCGACCGAGAGCTGGCCTGCCATCCTCTACGAACGGTCCATCCAGCTGGTGAAGGAGGTCTGAGGAGGGGGGATGTCGGAAGCCACCTCGATGTCTTTGGTGAACAGCATGTCTAAGCTCCGCAGGGATCCCATCCTCCAGCGGTGGGTTATCATCGCCCCGGATCGTGCGGAGCTACAGGTTTCCCGCCTATTCCGGCAGTCCAAAGGACCCCCGCCGGAGGAGTGCCCTTTCTGCCCGGGGAACGAGGGACGGCTCCCCACGGAGATCTTCGCTGTCAGGGAGCTTGGGACCTCTCCCAACGCTGTCGGCTGGTGGGTGAGGGTGGTTCCCGACGAGCGTCCTATCCTTCGGATCGAGGGAAGCCTGGGGAGGAGCACTGAGGGGATGTACGATACCATGAATGCCATCGGGGCCCACGAGATCGTCGTAGAGACCCCGGGACATGAGCAGCACCGGGCCGACTTGGATGACCTTCAGCTCACCAGGATCTTCTCGACCTACCGGGAACGGATGCGGGATCTGAAGAACGACGAACGGTTCCGGCACATCATCATGGTCAAGTACGACGGTGTTCCTGGGAGTCCTTCTCAACATCAACACTCCTACCTGAAGGAAGAGCTCAACCTGGGAACGAGGACGGTCTGGCACGGTGAAGGTTACCTGGCCTTCGCCCCCTTTGCCTCCCGTCTTCCCTATGAGATCTGGATCGTCCCCAAGGCCCATGCCTCTCAGTTCATCCATGTTGAGGACGAGGAGCTAAGAGGGCTCGCCCTCTCCGTGAGGGGGGTCCTGTCGAAGCTCCGGAAGGCCCTCCAGGATCCGCCCTATAGTTTGGTCCTCCACACCTCCCCCCTCGATGCGTTCCCGCGGGAGGCGTACCATTGGCATCTCGAGGTTGTTCCCCATCTGTTCCAGGCCATGGGCTTTGGGTGGGGAGCGGCGATCTCCTTGAATCCTATCACTCCCGAGCAGGCAGCGGCCCATCTGAGGGAGATCGGGGGACCAGGAGGAGTACAAGGATGAAAGGATCGAATCAACAGGAGGTTAGGAAACGGAAACATCAGGAGGCGAAAGTTCAGCGGGAGGTGGAGAAAAGGAGGAGGAAGGCCAGAAAGAAGCTGTTGAAGATCGGTTCGATCGTTGGCGCGTCCCTCGTTGTCCTTCTTTCTGGGTATTTGTTGTATGGCAGATTCGTCGGGAAGCGGGGTGGGGTCACCGTTTCCGTGATGTCGGCCAAGTACCACCTGGCACCGGGCGAGCTCCCTCCCAATTACACAACCGATCCGCCTACCTCTGGTCCCCACACCCCTTACCTCGCCAAATGGGGGGTTCATCGGGAGCCGATCCCTAAGGAGGTCCAGGTCCACAACCTGGAGGATGGAGGGGTTATCGTCCACTACAACTGCCCCGATGGCTGCCCGGAGCTGGTTGAGAAGCTGGAGGGCATCGTCAAGCGATTCGACCGGGTCATTCTGGCCCCCTCCCCTGGGATGGACAAGCGGATCGCCCTCACGGCCTGGGGAAAGCTCGACGAGTTTGACAACTTCGACGAGGAGCGGATCGTCCGGTTCATCAAGGCCTATATGGGCATCGACCATCATTAGCGTTGCAGGAGAGTTGCGCCGATGCAGATACGACTGGAAAGGTCGGCTGCGAGGGAGGGGTCGATAGGAACGGGTTCGGGCCGAGCCCCTAAAGGGTGGCGACGGGGGACCAGGGGGGTTTGGGTTCCTCCCGGGGGATCACGACGATCCCCGTCTCCGTCACGAAGTAGCGCTCCCGGTCCTTCTCCAGGTTGTACCCGATCTCCGTCCCCGGAGGGATATACACGTTCTTGTCGATGATGGCCCGCTGGATCCGACAGCCCCGGCCGATCTCGACCCGGTTCAGGATGACCGAATCCTCGATGAAGCAGAAACTGTGGATCCGGACGTTCCGGCCAATCACCGAGCCCCGGATCAGGCTCCCGCTGATGATGGTCCCCTCGGCTACGATAGAGTTCAAGGCCATCCCCCGCCGCCCCTCCTCGTCGAAGACGAACTTGGCCGGAGGATCGCCATAGCTCACTGTCCGGATGGGCCAGCTCCGGTTGTAGAGGTTGAAGGAAGGATCCACAGCCCGGAGGTCCATATTCGCCTCATAGTAGGCCTCGATGGTCCCCACGTCCCGCCAGTAGCTGGATTCCTCCCCCTTAAGAGGGGTGGGGACCCGGTTCCTCCTGAAGTCGTAGGCGTAGACCTTTCGTCCCTCCTTCACCATGCGAGGGAGGATGTCCCGGCCGAAATCATGGCTGCTTTGGGCATTCGACGCGTCATCCTCCAGCACTTTGAGGAGGAGTTCTGTTTCGAACAGATAGTTCCCCATGGAGACCAGGGCCCGATCGGGCTCCCCCGGGATCGCCTTCGGATGGGCCGGCTTCTCCTCGAAGCCGACGATCTGCCACTCGGGATCCACCTCCATCACCCCAAACGAGGAAGCCTGCTCCACCGGCACCGGGAGTGCTGCCACGGTCACGTCCGAGTTCTTTGTCCTGTGGTACTCTACCATCTGACGGATGTTCATTTTATAGATATGATCAGCCCCGAAGACGGCAACGGCCATGGGGTTGGCCCGCTTGATCAGGTGGAGGTTCTGATAGATGGCATCGGCTGTTCCCCGGTACCAGTCAGTCCCTGTCTGCATCTGCGCAGGGACCGGGATGACGAAGTGATCCCTAAGGACGCTGGCCACCTGCCAGCCTTCCTGGAGGTGCTCTACGAGGGATTGGGCTTTAAACTGCGTGAGGACATAGATCGAGGAGATCCCAGAGTTGATGAAATTCGAGAGGACAAAGTCGATGATCCGATACTTCCCCCCAAAGGGGACGGCCGGTTTCGCCCGGTCCCTGGTTAACGGATAGAGCCGTTCCCCCCGTCCACCCGCCATGACCATCGCTAGGACTTCCATCCCGAACCCCTCCAAAGCTTTCCCAAGCCATAGTTGCCTGAGAAGGCTGTTCGCTTTCCCTTGTCTTGGCCGAGGATACGGCAGGGCCGTGGGCTCTCTCAGAACATTGTCTCACCGGTGAAGTTGAAGTCCCGGATCAAGAGGGCCGGGACAACCGTTGCCCCAAGTTCACTCCAGGCGGCTCCGATGGCCTGCCGCTCGGTGGAGATCGCCTGGATCCTGGAAAAGGCCTCCAGGACCCGCTCAGTGAAACGAAGGTTCTTGACAGGGAAAGCGATCTTTCCCTCCTGGACGTAGAAGACCCCGTCACGGGTCATCCCCGTCATGAGGGTCCTCCTGGTGTCGAGGAATCCGTTCACGTAGTGGAGGCGGGTGACCAGGATCCCCCGCTCCATCCGTGAAGGGAGTTCGTCCGGAGGAACATTGCCAGCCTCCATGAAGAGGTTCAGCGACAGGGGGCCCCCTCCCGTTCCGGGCGGGAGGCCGTGGCCCGTCGATTCTCTCCCTTCCTTCGCCGCCGTCAGGCTACCGTAGACGACACCTTTCGCCACCCCCTGCTCGATGAGGACCACCCTTCTCTTTGCTACCCCCTCGAAGTCGAAGGGTATGGCTATCCCTTCAGGGTCCAGGCCGTCATCGTAGATCGTGACTTGTTCGCCGGTGACCTTCTCACCGAGCCTTCCGGTCATGAAGCTCGTCCCTTCCTGGAGGCTTTTGGCGCCTAAGCCGATGTAGCTCAACCACTCGAGAAGCTCCCCGACGGCGGGAGGTTCCAGGATGACGTCGTAACGTCCAGGGGGAAGGTCCCTGGGGTTCTTCGACTCCAAGCACTTCTTGATGGCCCGCTCCCCCAGGACCTCGGGGTCGATCTTTTGGGTATCCCGGGAAAGGCTGTAGGCGAAGCCGGAGCTATCCGCTGAAAGGGCGATGACCTTCACCTCGGCGAAGGTGTAGGGCTGATAGGCTCGCACCCCTAACGAGTTCACAACGGCCACTTCCCCCTCGCCGGTGGCAAAGAGGCCCGCCAGTTTGACCTTACAGATCGAGGCCTTGTGAAACAGGGTCTTCACCGCCTTCGCCCGCTCCTTCGGCGAAACCTTCGCCGTCTCTGGGAAGAAGGTCAGAGGCTTGGCGATCTCCTGCTTTCCCGGGAGCGAGAGGAAGCTCGGGTTCTCCTTCTGGACCTTCGCCATGTCAACCGCCCTTTGCAGGGTTTTCTTGAGATCGCCTACCCTGAACGAGTTCGTCGAGGCGGAGCCGATCTTCTTGCCGAGGACGGCCGTGAGCAGGACCTCGGTGTTCGATTCAGCCATGCTCTGGTGGATCATCGACTCGGCGAAGCGGGTCACTCCTCTGGTGGAGCCTAGGAGAAGGGCCGAGGTCTGATCCGCCTCTGACGCCTTCAGGACCTTTTCAAGGGTCTCCAGGGCCTTGGCCTCACCGATCATCGCTTGACCCCCACCTGGACCCCCCGGAACCTTGCCGGGGCTGTCCCGTGGCCGACCCGGGCCGTCTGAGGCGGCTCCCCCTTGCCGCAGTTCGGGACGCCCCAGATGTGCCACTCGGATGTTCCGCAGATGGCATCGCAGGAGCCCCAGAACCTGGGCGTGATCCCCGTGTAGATCGGGTTCTTGAAGATCCGTCCCAACTTCCCGTGCGTGATCTCCCGAGCCAGCTCGCAGCCGAACTGGAAGTTCAAACGCATCTGGTCGATGCTCCAGCTTTTGTTGGTCGAGATGAGCAGCCCATCATCCGTATCGGCAATCAGTTGTTCCAGCGTCCCTTCCCTGGGCTCCAGGTTTACGTTGACCATCCTGATTAAAGGGATCCGGTTCCAGCCGTCGGCCCGCATGCAGCCGTTAGACCGTTCGCCAAGGACGGCGGCGGTTTCGCGGGATTTCAGGTAGTCGATGAAGATCCCATCCTTCACGATCTCAGTCCGCTGGGCCGGGACACCCTCGTCGTCAAAGCCGAAAGTCCCGAGGCCTCCTTCGACGGCGGCGTCGGCCGTGATGTTCACCAGAGGAGAGCCGTAGCGGAAGTTCCCTCGCTTCTCCAGGTTTAAAAAGCTTCCGCCGGCATAACTCATCTCCATCCCCAGGACGCGATCCAACTCAATGGCGTGGCCGCAGGACTCGTGGACCTGAAGGGCCAGTTGGGGGCCATCCAGGATAATAGTCGTTTCGCCGGAGGGGCAGTCCTCCGCGGACAAGAGGGCAACAGCCTCCTCCCGGACCCGTTCGGCGTTTCCGACAAGATCCATCGCCTCGATGAACTCGTAGCCTTTTGTGGCGAAATCCCCCCCGTGAGAGCTGGGATAAGAGCGGGTTTGGGCCTCGCCTCCGTTCACGGCCGTAGCGGAGATCCCACCCCCGCTCTCGGTGATCTCCTGCTCGATCTCGGCCCCCTCAGTGCTCACGAAAGACTTCCAGGTCTTAAAGAAGCTAAGAGAACCCTCGGCAACTTTCACGCGCGGATCTTTTTGAAGGATCTCTGTCGCCCTGAAGAGGAGGGTGAGCTTCGTCCCCAGCGGGACCTGGAAGGGATCTTTTTGGATCGGGGTACGGTAGGTGGCGATGGCGGGTTCAACCTCGGCAAGGACGACACGTCCCCCTCCGGCCCCGGCCGAGACCTTGGCGATCCGTAAGGCCTGGTCGGAGGTTTTCTTCAGTTCGGCCTTCGTCAGCCGGGAGTTGGCCGCAAATCCCCAGGCCCCATCAGCGATCACCCTCACCCCAAAGCCCTGTTCCTCGACGGAAAGGGAGCGTTCGATCTCCCCGTTCTTAACGGAGAGTCCCTGGTGCATCCGCCGGATCAGCCGGACATCAGCATACTGGACACCCTTCCGTTTGAGAGAGTGAATGACCTCTCGAAGATCTTCCATCGCTTCCCTAAAAGCGAGGCTGCAAACTTTAAGCGGCAAGCCCCCAAACTATGAATGCCTGAAGCTAGGAGCTTGCCGCTTGAAGCTAATTGGTTTTGTGTTGGGTCAGGTCTCGCGCCAGCTCGGGGGGGAGGGCGAAGCTCACCTCCTCCTTGATCACCTCGATCTCCTCGATCGCCTCCACCCCCTTGGCCTGGAAATAGTTGAGGACCTCCTGGACCAGGTGCTCAGGGGCAGAAGCCCCGGCCGTGATCCCGATGCACTCGATCCCATTGAACCAGGCTGGGTCGATCTCATTGACATCCTCGATGAGGTAAGCCTTCGCCCCGGCGCTCTCGGCCACTTCTTTCAGCCGGTAGGAGTTGGAGCTGTTCTCGGAGCCGATGACGAGGATCAGATCGGCCTCCTTGGCGAGGATCTTCACGGCCGTCTGCCGATTCTGGGTGGCGTAGCAGATATCGTCCTTCGAAGGGGCGACGAGGGTCGGGAACCGGCGTTTCAACGCCTCGATGATCTCCTTGGTGTCGTCCATGCTCAAGGTCGTCTGGGTGATGATCCCGACCTTCTCCGGGTCGGGGACCTGGAGGCTTTCTACCTCTTCAGGGGATCCGACGAGCCTGATGGAGTCAGGCGCCTCCCCCATGGTTCCGATGACCTCGTCGTGACCGTCATGTCCAACCAGGATGATGGAGAGGCCCTGCTTGGCGAACCGGATCGCCTCCTGGTGGACCTTGGTGACCAAGGGGCAGGTGGCGTCGATGACCTTCAGCCATTTGGAGGCGGCCATCGTCCTCACCTCGGGGGAGATCCCGTGGGCGCTGAAGATGACCGTCGCCCCGTCGGGCACCTCGTCTAGGTCCTCGACGAAGATGACCCCTTTCTTCTTGAAGGACTCGACCACATGGTGGTTGTGGACGATCTCTTTCCGGACGTAGATCGGGCCTTTGTAGATCTGTAGGGCCAGGTTCACCACATCGATGGCCCGGTCCACCCCGGCGCAGAACCCTCGCGGCTTGGCGAGGAGGAGCTTTTTCGAGTTCATCCGTGGCCCCTTCCGGCGATGTCTCTGTTGAACACGGTGTCCGCATACTGAAAAGGCACAGTCATCGTAGCAGATTCTCTAGAGGGCGTCAAACTGTCACGACTTCTCCAGGGCCTTGACGATCTCCCGACAGAAGGCGGGGAGGTCGCCTGGCTGACGGGAGGTGATCAGGTTCCCGTCCACCACCACCTCCTGATCCACATAGCGGGCGCCGACGTTGATCAAATCATCCTTGATGGAGAAGAAGCAGGTGGCGGTCTTCCCCTTGACGATCCCGGAGGAGCAGAGCATCCACCCGGCATGGCAGATGGCCGCCACGACCTTCCCCTGTTGAAAGGCTTCCTTGACCAACCTGACCATGGCCTCAGAGCGCCGCATCAGGTCGGGGGCGTAACCGCCGGGGATGACGACCGCGTCGAAGTCCGCCGCCTTCACCTGATCAGCCGAGGCGTCCACGGTGACGGGGTAGCCATGTTTGCTGGTATAGGTTTGGGCCGTGCCCGTCCCGATGACCTTCACCTCTGCCCCCTCTTCCTTCAGCCGGTAGTAGGGGACCCACAGTTCCATTTCCTGATACAGGTTCTCTGCGAGGATGGCGACCTTCTTTCCTTGTAGCCTCATTGGGATTCCTCCTTTCCTGTGTCTGACCCTTCGCATAGGCTCCGATCCTCTATCGCTGAACTTGGTCCACGGGACGAAGGGTACACGACACCGTCATTTCTGTCAAGAGTATGGTGATCCCAGGAACCAGGGCTTAAGGTCCCTTTCTAGTCCAGAGGGCCTAAAAAAATGGGATAAACGTCCTATGGACGTTGGGGTTTTAAAGAGGTATCGTTAAAATCAAGGTTCTTGATTTGAAGCCTCTTCCACCCTTGACCTCCACCGGCCTAAAACGGTGCCAGAGGGCTGGGTTTGTCGGGCGGAAGGGATCTTCATCTCAATGACAGGTTTTTTCCCAGCGATGAAAGGGGGTGAAGGGACAGAGGGATGGGGTGTGGTTCTCCATCTTTAGAGCCAACGGCTTTTGAGATGAGGCGCGAGGTGTTCCAAGAGAAATAGAGAGGGGGATAACGATGCGAGTATGGAGAAACATGTGTAGTCTCGTATGGGTCCTGGCCCTCGGGGTCGGTCTCGTGGGCCTGGCCAGTGCGCAGTATCAGGAACGGGCAGGGACTGGCCCTGCCGGGGCGGCAGGTGCCGCGCAGTATTGGCCGGTCAACGAGAACACCGTGGTGGACCTCTCGCCGACGGTCTCGCCGAGCCACTACCAGAACTGGCCCGGCGGGAACCTCCACCACCAGCCGATCATCGTTCCTTACCACAAGCATGGACCCGGGCCGTGGGCGTCGGATCTCTTGATCGTCGATGAGAACACGGCGACCCAGACCGACTGCCCGCCCCACATGATGCCGACGCAGGATAGCGGCCTCCCGAATGCCGCCTACTGGGGCTTCCTGACCTGCGACAAGGTCCCGGCTTGGCAGTTCGTGGGCGAGGTCTTCAAGGTTGATGCCCGGGGCATCCTGGATCAGGCCCCGAACGGGGTCAGCCCCATTATCACCATGGACATGGTGAAGGCGGCCGAGCGGGCCTACCGGCCGCTTCGGCCTGGGGATGCGGTCCTGTACTGGAGCGGCTACGATGACAAGTACGACCTGCCGATGCCTGAGGGGTGGCGCCTCCTGATCGGCCCGATCGCTGGGACTTCCCCGTCCTGGCCCGACCCGGACTTCGACGCGGCCGACTACGTTGGGAGCAAGGGCGTTCGACTCATGGGGACCGACAGCCCCAGCATGGGGGCCTTCGGGCCACCCAGGTACAAGCTCCCGGGACCCGCCGGCATGTTCCAGAATCCTTTGGCGCTGGAGAGCCACCTCGGACACTTCAAGTACGGGGCGATCCACACCGAGGGGTTGATGAACCTGGACCAGGTCCCGAACGGCTCCCTCTACATCGCCCTGTACCCTAAGCATAAGGACTCTCCGACGGTGGAGACCCGGGCGGCGGCCATCACCGATTTGAAGCTGGCCGCTGAGCTGATGAAGGCCGTTCAGGCGAAACGGGTGGTGGATCTTTCCGTCATCAACTCGATGCAACACCCGGTGTGGTGGCCGGGGGCGGGAGTCGGAAACTACCTCTTCCCCTACCACGTTGTCAATCCTGTGAACTACTACACCGGTCCCTTCGGCCCCTACTGGGTCAACACCCATATCATGGATGCCCACACGGGGACCCACCTTGATCCCCCCGCCCACTTCGGGCCGCCCCCGGGCTTCGACTTCAACAGTTTTGATGACTGGACGAAGGGGGTTCTCCGGGAGTTCGAGGCCAAGTACGGGAAGCTGGGGACCACGGACGCGACCGCCGATAAGGTCCCGATCCACTACTTTATGGGGCCGGCCCGGGTCGTGAACGTCCAGCATCTGGTGGGGACAACGGATCCCAGCACCTGGCCGGCGTCGCCCAAGATCACGGTGGCGGACGTCCAGGCCCACGAGGCCCTCTATGGCCAGATCCAGGCTGGCGAGGTGGTCATCTTCCAGACCGGCCACAATGACGCCTACTTCAAGCCGTTCCAGCGGGGCGTGCCGGATTGGGACGTCAAGGCCCCGCTCGATGGCCAAGCTGAGGGGTGGCCGTCCCCGACGCCCGAGACCATTCAGTACCTGGCCAAGAAGGGCGTGAAGCACCTTGGGATCGATGCCCCGAGCATGGGCTCGGTCAACGGCAAGGAGGCGGTGATGACCCACTGGGCTGCGGCCAATGAGGGCATGATTTTCTCGGAGTTCCTCATCGGCGTGGGGCAACTGCCGCCGAAGGGAGGGTTCTTCATCTTCCTGAACCCGAAGTACGAGAACAATCACGGCGGCCCGGGCAGGGCCATCGCCATCCTGCCCTAGGCACCTACTCAGGGCCTTCAGTCGCAGAGGGGGGGAAGCCTCTCGGCTTCCCCCCCTTTTGCTTGAAACCCAGGTTAATCTTATCCTGAAGAGGCCTGGGGATCCTCCAGCCTTCTTGAGTTTCCTTTCGCGTCCTTTCATCAGCCTCCCACCAACCATCTTACGGATCTTTTGTCCCCCTTCTGTTTTTTTGCTTGACAGTAAACAAACAGTGTTGTAGATGAGGATATGAGGATTTTCTTCTCTAGGGGTGGTAAATATTAAGGAAGGGAGGTGATGGGCAGAGGGATAGCATCTAAGTCCATATCTCTGAAGCAAACAGCTTTTGAGATGAGCCATCAGGTGTCTTAAAGAGAAGAGGGAGGGGAATAAAAATGCGAGTATGGAGACACATGCGAAGCCTCGTATGGGCCTTGGCCTTTGTCGTGGGGTTGGCGGGCCTGGCCTCGGCCGGATACTGGCCGGTCAACGCGAACACGGTGGTGGACCTCTCACCGACGGTTTCGATGAGTCACTACCAGAACTGGCCCGGCGGGAACCTCCACCACCAGCCGATCATCGTCCCGTATCATAAGATCGGGCCCGACGGGCCGTGGGCGTCGGACCTCTTGATCGTCGATGAGAACACGGCGACCCAGATCGACTGCCCACCCCACATGATGCCGACCCAGGACAGCGGCCTCCCGAATGCCGGCTACTGGGGCTTCATGACTTGCGACAAGGTCCCGGCCTGGCAGTGGGTGGGCGAGGTCTTCAAGGTTGATGCCCGAAGCATCCTGGACCAGGCGCCGAATGGGGTCAGCCCCATCATCACCGTGGACATGGTGAAGGCGGCCGAGCGGGCCTGGCGGCCCCTTTGGCCGGGGGATGCGGTCCTGTACTGGAGTGGCTACGACGACAAGTACGACCTGCCCATGCCGGCGGGGGCGCGCCTCCTGATCGGCCCAATCGCCGGGACTTCCCCGTCCTGGCCTGATCCTGACTTCGACACCAGCGACTATGTCACGTCCAAGGGGGTCAAGACCCTCGGGACCGATGCCCCCAGCATGGGGGCTTTCGGCCCGCCGAAGTACTCGCTCCCGGGACCCGCCGGCATGTTCCAGAATCCCTTGGCGCTGGAGAGCCACCTGGGGAACTTCAAGCGGGGGGCGATCCACACCGAGGGCCTGATGAACCTGGACAAGGTCCCGAACGGCTCGCTTTACATCGGCCTGCCAGTCAAGCACAAGGACTCTCCGACGGTGGAGACCCGGGCGGCGGCGATCACCGACCTGAAGCTGGCCGCCGAGCTGATGAAGGCTGTTCGGGCGAAGCGGGTGGTCGATCTTTCCGTCATCCTCTCGATGCAACATCCGGTCTGGTGGCCGGGGGCAGGGGTCGGGAACTACGTCTTCCCCTACCACGTCGTGAACCCTGTGAACTACTACACCGGTCCCTTCGGCCCCTACTGGGTCAACACCCACATCATGGACGCCCACACGGGGACCCACATGGATCCACCTGCCCACTTCGGGCCGCCCCCGGGCTTCGACTTCAATAGCTATAACGACTGGACGAAGGGGGTCCTCAGGAAGTACGAGGCCAAGTACGGGAAGCTGAAGACTACTGACATGACCTCGGATAAGGTCCCGGTCTCCTACTGCATGGGGCCGGCCCGGGTCGTGAACGTCAAGCACCTGGTAGGGACAACGGATCCCAAGACCTGGCCTGCTTCCCCGAAGATCACGGTAGAAGATGTCCAGGCCCATGAGAAGATCTATGGCCCGATCCAGCCTGGCGAGGTCGTGCTCTTCAACTCCAACCATGTGGACACCTTCTTCAGGGAGTTCCGGCGGGGTGAACCCGAACTCCAGACGGCGGCCCCGCTGAACGGGCAGTCTGAAGGATGGCCGGCGCCGACGCCCGAGACACTCAACTACATCATCGACAAGGGCGTGAAGTGCGTCGGGACCGATGGCGTGAGCATGGGCTCCGTCGTTGGGGAAGAGGCGGTGATGACTCACTGGGCTGCCGCCTCCCGGGGGGTTCCCTTCGTCGAGCATCTCATCGGCGTAGGGCAACTGCCGCCGAAGGGAGCGTTCTTCATCTTCCTGAACCCGAAGATCGAGGACAACCACGGCGGCCCGGGGCGTGCCATCGCCATCCTGCCCTAGGCGACCTGGATCATCTCAATTGAGGAGGAGAGGGGCCCGGGGATCTCCCCGGGCCTCTCGCCTTTTTGGGCCTCTTTTGACTTCACGCTGTTCCCATGCTATAACTAAGCCTGATAAGAAGAGGGATGGGTCGTAGAAACCAGGGTGGTCACCCTTCAGGGAGGGGGACGGGGAGGAGGGAGAACGTGTTGACGTCGAAGAGGATCGAGGTTGAGGGGTACCATGAGGCCGTGGAGCTCTTCTACGAGAGAGGGTGGACCGACGGCCTCCCCGTGGTCCCTCCGACGGAGGAGAGGGTCGAGGCGATGGTCCAGGCTGCCGGGCGGGATGCCGGCGAGGTGATCGGCCTGGTCCCGCCTAAGTGGGCCCGGGCCACGGTTGAGAAGATCGCCGTGAATGCCGTCATGGCCGGCTGCCGGCCTGACCACTTCCCGGTGGTCCTGGCCGTAGCGGAGGCGGCTGTCGATGAGGCCTTCAACCTCCACGGCGTCCAGGCCACGACCCACGTGGCCGCCCCGTTGATCATCATCAACGGCCCCGTTCGAAAGGACCTGGACATCAATGCGGGGCCGAACTGCTTCGGCCAGGGCTGGAGGGCGAACGCCACCATCGGAAGGGCCCTCCGCCTGGTCATGATCAACGTCGGTGGGGGTCTCCCGGGCGTGACCGATAAATCCACCTTCGGCCACCCAGGGAAGTACACGTATTGCGTCGCAGAAAATGAAGAGGCCAGTCCTTGGGAGCCCCTCCACGTTGAGCGGGGGTTCCACCACCACGACTCGACCGTCACCCTCTACGCCGCCGAGGCCCCTCACTCCATCAGCGATCACCCCAGCCAGATGGCCAAGGGGATCCTGACGACCATCGCTGACTCCCTGGCCACCATGGGGTGCAGTAACATGTACAAGGCTGGGGAGCTGGTGGTGGTCCTCTCCCCCGAGCATGCCGCCACCATCGGGAAGGAAGGGTGGTCGAAGCAGGATGTGAAACAGTTCCTCTTTGAGCAGGCCAGGAGGCCGCTTGGGGAGATCAAGAGGGCCGGTGAGTTTTACGGCGAGGAGACGCTCCGCCGATACTGGCCCAAATGGGTTGATCCCAAGGACGATCGGGCCATGATCCCGGTCGTCCGGCGGCCCGAGGACATCATTGTGATCGTGGCCGGTGGGCCGGTGGGCCGTTTCTCCCTGGGGATCCCAGGTTGGGGCGACCACGGGACGAGGGCCATGACGAAGAAGATCGCCTGGGCCGGGACCCACGACGAGGTCTGCGATACCTGAGAGATCTAACGCGGGCCGGTGGCCCGTATAAAACAGGGTTTAGGGGTTAGGGTCTAGGGTTTCTTAAACCCCAAACCCCGGCTCGGTGTGGATCGAGGGGTTTCTCATGGCTGTGTGATCAGGAGGAGCGATAAAGATGGCAGCGAAGCTGATTGTGTTGGACCCGACAGCGGAACAGACGCCGGAAATCCTTCAGCCCGCCCCCCGTTCGGAGCAGTTGGACGGGAAGAGGATCGCCTTTTTGGACAACAGTAAAGAGCGGGCCAGCGAGATCCTGGCCACACTTGAGGATCTCTTCGAGGAGCGGTATCGGTTCGCCGAGGTCGTGAAAAGGCGCAAAGCCTATTATACCAAGGGGGCTTCCCGGGATCTCATCGCGGAGCTGGCGAGAAGCGCTGATCTGGTTATTACCGCCGTGGGCGGGTGAGGGTCCTGCACGTCGGGCAGTGTGCTCGACGCCATTGAGTTGGAAAAGCGGGGGATCCCGACCGCGACCATTGTCACCGAGATGTTCTTCGATTCGGGGCGGGCGACGGCCAAGAACCTGGCGATGCCTCACGTGCCCATCGTCTCCATCCCACATCCGATCGCCAACCTCCCGCCCGAGGAATTGAAGGCGAGGAGCGAGGCGACCTTTCCCCAGGTCCTCGAGGCTTTGACGAAGCCAAGGGATTAGCGGACCAGATCACCTTCTATGTCCTCTCTTGAAGCGGTCTTCTTTGACGCAGGGAATACGCTCCTCCTGTTAAACTATGGCGTGATCGCCAGGGCCCTTGCTCAAGAGGGTGTTTCTGCCGCTCACGAGGCCCTCATGATGGCCGAGGGCCGGGCCAGAGTCAGACTTGATCCCTTGTTGGCCGCCGGGCAATCCACGGAGGGGGTAAACGTCCTGAAGATCTATGCCCGGTTTATCTTGGAGGAGCTGAAGCTCCCCTGGGACAGGGCGGCCGAGCGGGCCTTCGAGCGGATCAGCACGTATAATCGGGACGTGGGTCTCTGGAACGTCCCAAACCCTCAGGCCCCGGCTGTCCTGGAGGAGCTCAAGGGGGAAGGCTCTATGCTCGGGGTGGTCTCGAACTCCGATGGGAGCGTCGAACGGCTCCTCCAGCAGGCTGGGCTGGCGGATTTCTTCTCTTTTATCCTGGATTCCGGCGATGTTGGCGTGGAGAAGCCTGATCCCCGGATCTTCAGGCTGGCCCTGGAGCGGGCCGGGGTGAAGCCGGAGAGAGCTGTCCACATCGGCGACTTTTATTCGGTGGATGTCCTTGGCGCCCAGGCTGCCGGTGTCCGAGGGATCCTCCTCGATCCCGTTGGGGCCTGGGCAGGGATCGGGTGTCTTAAGGCAAGGGACCTGGCCGATGCTCTCAAGTTGATCCATCTTCAGCACAGTCTCTGAGGCCGGCGGGTCAGGTAAGAAAGCGGAGGGCGGCCAACGCGTAGACCTTGGACGCGATCTTCAGCTTCTCGATATCGACCCATTCGTTCACCTGATGGGCAAGGGCGGCATCGCCGGGGCCGAAGATCACCATGGGGACCTTCAGGGCGGGGACGTAGACGGCACCGTCGGTGTAGTAGGCCGCCCCTCCGATGGGAGGCGGTTGGCTTATGACCTCTCCCGCAGCCTCCTGGAAAAGCGTGACGAAGAGATGATCGGGGGAGGTCTCGACCGGGCGGCGGTTGTTGATCGTGAAAAGCTCTGCCGAAACCTCGCCATCGGTTGCCGCCTCCTTCAGCAACCCTTCGATCATCTTCACGATCTCGTCGTGCTCCTGGCCGGGGACCGTGCGGAAATCGAGGGTCAGGCGGCAGTGGTCCGGCACGACATTGGTCTTAAAGCCCCCCTCGATGGTTGCGACGTTTAACGAGGGCCCGCCTAAGATCGGGTGGGAGTGGTGGGGGAGCTTGAGCCTTAAGACCTTTAGGATGAAGTCAGCCATCGGGGTGATGGCGTTCTTCCCGAGGTGGGAGGAGGAGCCATGAGCCGCTTTTCCCTTGGTCAAAGCCTCCAGCCAGAGGGCCCCCTTCTCGGCGGTGTAGGTTTGGAGGTTACTCGGCTCGGCGACGATCAAGGCGCCGATCCTTTTCAGCTCGCCATTCCGGATCAGCGTTGCAGCGCCAACCGAGTCCACCTCCTCCCCAGCGGTCAAGGCAAGAATCAGATCACCCTGGAGGGGAACGCCGGTCCGGAGGACGGCATGGGCGGCAGCGATCATGGCGGCGTTCCCCCCCTTCATGTCGGAGGCCCCCCTCCCGTAGATCTTGCCATCGGCGATCACTGCGGAGAGGGGATGATGCTCCCAAGGTTCATGGCCGAAGGGGACGGTGTCCAGGTGGCCACTCATGATGAGGGCTGGCTTCTCGCCAGAGCCTGGAATCCGGCAGAGAAGGTTTGCCCGCCTCCCCTGGAATGGGAGGACCTGGGGATCAAAGCCCAAAGTGGTGAGACGTGTGGCCAATGGCTCGGCCAAGGTGAGCTCATCGCCAGGGGGATCGACGGTCTCAGTCCGCACCATCTCCTGGGTCAGCTCGACGATCAAACGCTCGTCGATGGCGTGGAGCACCTTCTCAGCCGCTTTGGCTATCCCTCTCCCCACAGTTATTTCCTCAGCTTCTCGTGGGGGAGCTGGGAGAAGTTCCGCTGCCTCCACTCCAGGTGCCGGATGGCCAGGATCTCCAGGTTTCTCAGGTAAGTGGGACGGAACTCCTTCCGGGCCCCCTCAATCCATGTCTTGACTTTCCCCCAGACCTGGATATCCTCCTCGTTCGTTTCAAAGAAGAGGTCCTCGTTCACCAGGCCGTTGTTGACGAGGGCCCCGACCATGTCCCAGTAGAAGGCGACCATCCGGACGTACCGATCCTCATCTCCCCCTTTCAAGTAATGCTCCTTAAAATCCTCCCACTCCTTGGGCTGGTACTGGGTGAGGAACCAGTGGTGGGCTTTGTCGAGCTCGGGCTCACTCCGGAGTTCGTAGAGCTTGAGGAGAAGCTCGGCATCCTGAATGGTCAGCTTCGGCATCAAAAAGGCTCCTTATTGAAGGGCAAGAGGCAGGGCCATTTTTCGGTGATCCTCCAAGCGGCATCATATAGCAGAAGAGGAGGGTCGTGTCAAGGAAAGTGAGTCAATGACCCCCAGCCCGAGAGCCAAACCGACCTTCTCTGGCCGTGTAAGCTCGGTCCCACGCCCTCAGGGTGGGGATTTCTGTTGCCGTCCCCTATTCCTAAGGTTACAATAAACCATCCCCATCGGGAGGGATCGTGCCATGATGGCCAAGGCCCAGACGAAGCTCTGGTATCTGAAACGCTTTGATCTCTTTGCGGGGATGAGCGAGGAGGAGCTTAAGGAGCTCGACCGGATTTCTCGGATGGTGGTTGTCAAGAAGGGCCAGCCGCTTTATCTTCCAGATGATCCGGGGACCTCCGTCTTCCTCTTGAAGTCCGGTCGGATCAAGATCTCCAGGATCTCCCGGGACGGTAAGGAGTTCATCCTGGATATCGTGGAGCCCGGGGAGATCTTCGGCGAGATGAGTATCGTGGATGAGGGGCCTCAGAGTACGACCGGCGAGACTCTGGAGGATTCCTCTCTTTGTGTGATCCCTAAGGCGGAGTTCCAGGGGCTCCTCCAGAGGAGGCCGGACCTTGCCTTCAAGGTGACCAAGCTCATTGGCTTACGACGGAAGAAGATCGAAAGCCGCTTGGAAGATCTCGTCTTCAAAGATGTTCCTGGGAGGTTGGCCACCCTCCTCCTCCAGCTCGCCAGAGACTACGGCGTCCCGGACAGCCGGGGGATCCTGCTCCGGATCAAGCTCAGCCAGCGGGAGATCGCGAACCTCATCGGCGCCAGCCGGGAGATGGTCAACCACACCTTGACGGAGTTTCGGCGAAGGGGGTTCATCGACCTCGAAGGTCGGCGCTTGATCATCATCCGCCAGGAGGCGTTAGAGCAGCTCTAAGCGGGACGATCGCCCTTCGCGGAGTTTTCTCCGGCCATCCTCATTTGCCGCCACAGGATCGGGACAGCCCCAAGGATGAGAACCAAGGCCCACGGACCATAGAGAGGCCAAGGGCCGCTATGCTGGGTATAGCCCGGCATCGTTGGGATGGATCCGCTTTCGGCCAGCCTGGGACCAAGGGCGAGGCCGATCAGGCTGTTCCAGTGTTGGTGAAGGAGCGATTCTTCCCACCACTTCTGTCCCAGGAACGCCTTGGGGAGCAAGAGAGCGGCTAGGCCGATCCACACCCACCCTTTTCTCCCTTGTCTCCTCCTCCACCACCCCCCTGTCGAAGAGGCGATCAGTACCACGAAGGTGAGTCCGATAAGGAAGGTGACTCTGCCCACCCCGTGAAGGAGGCCTAAAAAGGCTCCACTAAAGGGGTTTCTACCAGAGGCGATACCGTCAAGAATGGTGTAAAAGGCGGGATTTGGGCAGCTCTGGCCGGCGTTTCCTAAGAGGATGCCGAGGGAGAGTGGGAGGAGGGTATCCTCCCGTACTCTAAGAGAGGGGAACCTGGGCCTGCGGCGCAAAAGGCCTAGCTCCATGAGCCCCACGTGGTAGGCGATGATTCCGGCAAGACCCCACATCCCAAGGGTGACTCTGTCGAGGTAAAGGATCCTCCCGAAGTGGGCGTCAAGGACACCATACATGGCCTGCGTTACAGCCAGCCCCATCCCAAAAAGGGCGGCCATGACCGCTCCCTTTCGATAGCCCCTCTGAACTGTGAGCGGGATGACGATGAGGAGAGATGGGAGGGTAGAGGGAAGAAAGGCCATCGAGAGCCCCGAGGTATAGGCCAGCATCGGGGTCGAGATACCTTCGGACGATGCAAGGAGGAAGAGGCCGCCGGCAGAAATAATCAGGAGGGACATGCCGGCCAGGCCCAGGAAGAGCCTCAGCTTCTCCAAACGCTCCTTCAGCGCCAGGAGGCGGAGGAGGACCTCCGTGCAACGATGGCCTTTCTCACCTTGCCCTCCACCGCTTCCAGCCTGTTCCAGGCGGCAGGATCTTTGTCCCTTCTGATCTTGTTCTCCCACTCTCCTTCTCCTCCGTATTTTTCGGTGGGGTATCTCCTCTCGATGTAACGATAACTCGGAGAAACTGGTTCTTCTGTTAGCCACCTCACAGTTTCCCTGCCTCGCTTCAGGGTATGGAAATACCCCAGGCATCTTCAGCGATCCAGGACCGTCTGTCAACCTTTAACTCCACTTTTAGTGAGGTACTTCACAGTTTTAGTCCTCGTAATAAATGTTAATGGGTAGAACAGAGTTTCAATATTGTCTGGCAGAGAGCTGAAGATAAAGGAGGGGACAAAGGTCGGAAACTTCTTAGGCTCCCGTCTAGGGAAGGAAGTTGTCCATTGGAGGATCATGAAAACGAGGAGAGGGCGATGAAGAGATTTGTGATCGCGGTCGTTGCATTGGGAATGATCGGCTCGCTGGCAGGGGCCTCAGACGCTTACGAGGCCATCAAGGTGGACAAAGGTGGGACGATCACCGGCGTTGTGAAATTCCGTGGTACCCCACTGGTCCCGGAGATGATCAAGATTACCCGCGATGTCGAGGTCTGTGGGAAGGAGCCGAAATTCTCCGAAGCCCTCCTCGTCTCTCAGAAAGGAGGGCTCAAGAACGCCGTCATTTCCCTCGTGGATATCAAACAGGGGAAGGCGTGGGAGGCCATGGACTCCCCCAAGTTGGATCAAAACGGCTGTCGGTTCATCCCTCACGTTTTGGTCCTTCCCGCCGGTGTCACCTTCGACCTTGTCAACAGTGACAAGATCCTCCACAACTTCCATACGACCAGCGCCATCAACCCCACCCTGAACAAAGCCCAGCCTAAATTTAAACCGGTGATGAAGGTCGATCTCAAGAAGGAGAATGTCCTAAAACCTGACCTCATGAAGGTCAATTGCGATGTTCACGAGTGGATGAACGCCTGGATTATCATCGCAGACCACCCGTATTACGCCGTGACAGATGAGGATGGTTCCTTCACCTTAAAGGACGTCCCGCCAGGGACCTACACCCTTCAGGTCTGGCACGAGACGTTAGGTAAACACACGAAAGGGGTGTCGGTGAAGGAGGGTACGGAAACCAAGGTGAGCTTTGAGCTCAGTCGCTGAGGAGGTAGTGTGAAATCAAGCGTGCGCAAATGGTCGATCCTCGTCGGGGTGGCCAGTGTCGGCCTGGTCTTCTTCGGCAGGGCCTCCTTCGTCCTGTCCAACCACGTCTTCATGCGCGAAGGCCTGTTCGGGGGGATTGTCCTCTCACTGGCCATCGACCCTTCAAACCCCAACATTCTCTACACAGCCTCTTTCGGCAGGGGGATCTTCAAGAGCCTCGATGGGGGAAAGCTCTGGACAGCGGTGAACGCAGGCCTTGAGGACCTTTCGGTCCTTTCGTTGGCCCTCGACCCCCGGACCCCCCAGGTCCTCTACGCCGGGACGGATGCCGGGGTTTTCAAGAGCCGAGATGCAGGGAAGAGGTGGCAGGCCATCGGTCAGGGCATAGAGCGGCGGAACGTTCGGGCCCTCGTCGTGGATCCTAGAGACCCATCGATTCTTTATGCCGGCACAGATGCAGGAGTCTTCAAGAGCTGGGACCGAGGGAGTACCTGGAAAGTCATGAACGAGGGGCTTTCGAGTGAAGATGTCCGGGCCCTCATCCTCGACCCTCAGGACCCGGCTCTCCTCTATGCCGGGACCTTCGACGGCATCTTCAAGAGCGTCGATGGGGGAATTAAATGGCAGGCGGCGAGCGAGGGCCTCACCAGCCGGAACGTCCGGGTAATGGCCATCGATCCTGGAGATTCCAGGATCCTCTACGCCGGCACAGCAACGGGTGGTGTGTTCAAGAGCATGAATGGGGGCCAGACCTGGAAGTCCGTCGGTCTCGAGCAGGTGGCCATCCTGTCCCTCGCCGTCACGAAGACGGGGACCCTTTACGCCAGCACCGTCCGTGGGGTCTTTAAGAGCCAAGACGGTGGCTTCCACTGGGAACGCCTAGTGTATGAAGGGATCAACCTGACCGTGACCTTCGTTGCCCTCGATCCTCGTGATCCTGAGACCCTCTACGCCGGGACCGGCGGCTTCATCTTCAAGAGCCAGGACGGGGGAAAGAGATGGGGCGATATCGCTCAACGGGTGATCGATTCAGGCGCCCGCTGATCGGCTGTGGAGCGGCCCCTGGACGATGGAACACCTGTTGAAGAAAGGAGGTGAGCAGGAGGATGAGAAGAGGATGGGCGGCAACGACGATGGTGATCCTTTTGGCGGCCATAACCCCCACGGTGGTTGTCTTCGATCCCGCCCACGCCCAGCAGCGGCAGCTTCAGCCGGGCGTGTTCATGGAGGTCTTGAAGTCCAACGACTCTGTTGATGCAGCCATCGAGCGGGGGCGGAAGTTCTTCAACGACATCGGCTGCGCTGGCTGCCATCCGAGGGGAGGGACCATCGGCGGGACGGCGGTTGATGTGGCCGGGAACCGGAACCCGATCCCGATCCCGGCGCTGAAAGAATCGGCCCTCCACTTCCCGCGGATCATCGGCGGGAAGGTGGTGAACCTTGGTCAGCTCAACGATCTCTGAAACACCGTCTTCCTTGGCCGTGAGCCATTAGACCCGAACTCCCAGGAGTGGAACGACCTGGTGGTCTATGTGACGTCCCTGACCCCGGAACTCTACAAGGCGATGAAGAAGTGGGAGCAGGACCGGATCGCCCAGGAGAAAAAGCTGGGGTTAAGGTAGGAAAAAGCGCCTTGAGGGGGAGGGCTTGGAACTCCGGGCCCTCCCCGTCAGGCCTCATGGCACGACCGATTTCCTTACAGCGTGACAAAAGCGACGTTATGGTCTATAAATCATGTGTGGCTCAGAGGAGGGGGGATGGGAGAACGGGTGGGTCTGATCGTGTTCGTCATGGTCTTGAGCTTCAGTGTGCTGACCTTTTCATCCTGGGCGGAGGAGGACAAGAAGGGGGATTTGGTTGTAGGGGAGGCTGTTTACAAGGAGATCTGCTTCTCCTGCCATGGACTGAAGGGGGACGGTAAAGGCCCCAGTTGGTTGAACACAAAGCCCAGGCCGCAGGTGTTTGCGAATCCTAACTATACCTCGAGGCTCATCGACCAGTATCTCTTCGAGGTTGCCAAATACGGCAAGCTGGCCGTTCTGAAGCGGCAGACCCCCCTTGGTGAGAAGGCGGTAGCCATGCCCTCCTTCGGTGATGTTCTGGACGATGACCAGATTCGGGCACTGATCAGGTTCGAACGGGGCTTCAGCAATGGAGGAGCTCAGGACGAGGGGATACGGGAGATCTTCAACGATGCCTGCGCCCCCTGTCACGGGCCTAGCGGACGGGGGGACGGCCCGCGGGCCAGTGAAGTCCAACCGGCCCCCAGGGAGTTCGTCAGCTTGATCCAGCCGGCCCCGGGGAACCTGACGGATCTCGTTTTTATGGCGCGGTTCAGCGACGACTTTCTCTTCAACCTGATCAAGAAGGGGAGGATCAAGGCGACCGAGGAAGCGGGGTTCGATACCATGCAACCCTATGGCCATATCTTGAGCGATGACGAACTCTGGAGCGTTGTCCAGTACATCTGGGAGACGTTCATTGACCATAAGGAATAGGAGAAGACATGCAACAACGCCTCTGGCGGAAGATGCTCGGAAGCGCTGAAGCGTGACCGTAGGAAAGGAGGTGAGCTAAGGATGCCGAAGAGGATCTTCGTAGTGATGGCCATTGTGGCCTTTCTGGCACTGGGGTTAAGTATGCCGGCCTCAGCGGGCTACCATGAAAAGAACCCGTGTGCGGCGAA
>JACQHM010000030.1 GCA_016199025.1 Candidatus Methylomirabilota bacterium
AACGTCGAACGGAGGAGGAGGTTGGCCTCACCGCTTCCCGGCGGCTACGGCCGGGACCTCTTCCGGCAGGTCCTCGATCGGCTCGAACTCCCGGATCTTGTCGATGGAGGGGCCCATGGACGCATCGGTCTCCCGCTCCACGATGATCTCGACCAGGGCCGGGACCTGGTTGGCATTCGACTCCCGAACGGCCCATTCCAGGGCCGGCTTGATCTCCTCGGGCTTCTCGACTTTCCGGCCGAGGGCCTTGAAGCCCTCCATGATCTTGACGAAGTCCGGTCCGTAGCCATCGTCGTAGCCGATATCGACGGCAAAGTTCATCTCGTAGAGGTACTTCTCGGGCTGGCGGATCAAGGAGAGATAACCGTTGTTCAGCATGACCAGGACGTAGGGGACCCGGTTCTGGACGGCCGTGGCGAGATCCCCGAGAAGGAACTGGAAGCTGTAGTCCCCTACGACCCCTACCACCTGCTCTTTGGGCCGGCCGAGCTTCACCCCGATGCAGGCCGGGACCTCCCATCCCAAGGGGCCCGCTTGGCCGCAGCAGAAGTAGTGGCGGGGCTTGAAGATCTCCTGGAACTGGCCGGACCAGATCTGGTAGAGGCCGATGGCCGTCACGAAGATCGTATCCTTGTCGAAGAACTCGTTGATCTCCTTGAAGATCCGCTGGGGTTTGACCGGGACGTTGTCGAAGTCCATCTTCCGCCTGAAACGCCGGTACGAGAGGGCCTTCCGGGACCATTCGCTCGACTTCCGGGGAGGTGTCATCTCCTTCGCCACCCGGAGGAGGGCCTGGATGGCCAGCTTGGCGTCGGAGACGATGCCAAGATCGGGCATGAAGACCTTGCCTAACACGGTCGGCTCGATGTCAATATGGATAAACTTCCGCCCCTGGGTGTAGACATCCAGGGCCCCGGTGTGCCGGTCGGCGAAGCGATTCCCGATGGAAAGGACTAGATCTGACTCCAGGAAGAGCATATTCCCACCCCGGGTGGAGGTCTGGATCCCGACCATCCCGCTGTACAGGGGATGGTCCGCCGGGATGCCGCCCATGGCCATCAGGGTTGGAATCACGGGAATCTGGAGGTATTCGGCCAGCTCCACGAACTCTTTCGCCGCGTCAGCCAAGATGACGCCCCCTCCCATCATGAGGATCGGCCGTTCGGCGGAAAGGAGCATCTCAACGGCTCGCTTGATCTTCCGGATGTCAGGGGTAGGCTTCACGACCTCCAGAGGGGCATCGATGTCAGGATCGTACTCCACCTCCCCTCGCTGGACATCCAGGGGGAGGTCGATCAGGACCGGCCCCGGCCTTCCCTCGCGGGCGATCTTGAAGGCCTCCCGGACGATGAAGGGGAGCTGGGCCGTCTCCAGGACCAGGTAGCTTTTCTTCGTGACCGGCTTCACAATCTCGGAGATGTTCACCGCCTGGAAGGCCTCTTTGTGGAGGAGAGGCCGGACGGCCTGTCCGGTGAAGCAGACAATGGGGATCGAGTCCCCCATGCAGGTATAGAGGCCGGTCACCATGTTTGTCCCGGCCGGCCCCGAGGTCCCGATGGCCACCCCCACTTTCCCCGTCGCCCGGGCGTACCCATCGGCAGCGTGGGTGGCCCCCTCCTCGTGGCGGACAGTCAGGTGCTTGATCTTCGTCGATTTCGAGAGGGCCTTGTAGAGGGGGAGGATCGCCGCCCCCGGGATGCCGAAGGCGTACTCGACCCCTTCGCTCTCCAAGATCTTGACCACGGCCTCCATGACAGGCATCTTTGGCATCGTTTCTATCCCCCATGTTCGATGAAGAGTTCCGTTCTCCAAGGCTTGCTAATGAGTCCTTCTTTCGGGTCAATAGACGAACCTTCACAACTACACACGCGCATCGTCATCCACAGGTTTGGCTAATCTATCGTCCTCCTGTGATGTAATTCTCGAGTTGCTTTATCGTGAATTCCTGTTCAGAGATGATGGCTTTTACCACATCACCGATTGAAATGACGCCAACCAACTTGCTACCTTCGAGTACAGGTAGGTGCCGGATTCGCTTATTCGTCATCAACGTCATACATTCTTCAATAGACTGGTCGGGACGAACAGTCACCACTTCTGAGCTCATGATTTCCTTGACAGGCGTTTCCTTGGAAGACTTTCCATGCAAAATTATCTTCCTGGCGTAATCTCGTTCCGAGAAAATGCCTCTTAACTGGTCTCCTTCGAGGACCAAAAGCGCCCCGACGTTCTTGTCGGCCATCACTTTAAGTGCATCATAGACCGAGGTATCAGGTGAAACCGACCAAACCTCGTGGCCCTTCGATTGCAAGAGCTGTCTGACGAATGTCATGGTTTCACTCCTCTGTTGTTTTTTCCTTATAGCAAACTGATCGCTGCTTTAAATTTCGTGGTCGCATGAGCCCTACGACTTTAGAGCGGCAAAGAGTTTGTTGAGGCTTTCCTTAGCGTCGCCGAAAAGCATCATGCATTTCGGGTTGTAGTAAAGCTCGTTCTCCACGCCAGAAAAGCCCGGGCGAAGGCTGCGCTTGAGAACGACGATCGACTTGGCACGCTCGACTTCCAAGATCGGCATCCCATAGAGCGGGCTGTTCTTGTTATACTTGGCCGCCGGGTTTGTTACATCGTTTGCTCCGACGACGAGGGCCATGTCCGCCTCCACGAAGTAGGGATTGATCTGCTCCATCTCGTGCAATTGGTCGTAGGGAACGTTTGCCTCGGCGAGCAGGACGTTCATGTGACCGGGCATACGGCCGGCCACCGGGTGAATAGCGTACTTCACGTCAATGCCGCGCTTCGTCAGCAACTTCGCCAGCTCGGCGACGCCGTGCTGGGCTTGAGCGACCGCCATGCCGTATCCCGGAACGATGATGACCGAGCGAATGCCGTCGATAAGAACAGCCATCTCCTCGGGGGCGATGCTCTGCACGGTTCCCTTCGCCTCTGCCGCCGGCCCACCTTCCTCCTTCTCGATCTTGCCGAACGCACCGAACAGGACATTCATCGCCGAGCGATTCATGGCCCGGCACATCAGAAGAGAAAGCAGGAAACCTGAAGTCCCGTCCAGCGAGCCGGTGATGATCTGGATTTTGTTCATGAGCACAAAACCCATGGACGCATCGGCGAGGCCACCGTAGGAATTAAGCAGCGCGATGACCACTGGCATGTCCGCCGCCCCGATGGGAATGACCAGCAGGAGTCCGAAAACAAACGCCAGGCTGACCATGATGTAGAACAGCATTCCTGCCGTCGGCATGACGATCAGATAGATGAGACTTCCGACAATAACGGCCAGCAAGCTAAGATTGAAAACGTTTTGCCCCTTGTAGGTGATGGGGTGTCCTGGCAACAGCCCCTGCAGCTTCGCGGCCGCCATCAGGCTTCCCGTAAATGTCAAACCGCCAATGACCACCTCGAAGCCGAGCGCCGTCATCGTCACTTTGCTGAGCTCTCCGTGGTGGCGGAAGTATTCGGAAATTCCGACCAGGCAAGCTGCCAGCGCCCCGAGCGAATGCGAAAGAGCTGTGCGTTGCGGCACGGCCGTCATGGGAATTCGCAGCCCCATCGTGCCGCCGATGATGGAACCAATAAGGAAACCGATGATGATCCATTTGTAGGTGATGATCTCGTGGTGGAACAGCGTGCCGACAACGGCCATCAGCATGCCGAACTCGGCGAGGAACATGCCCTTGCGGGCGTACTTGGGCGAGCTCAGGCCTTTCAGTCCCAGGATGAACAAAGCGGCCGACAGAATGTAGAAATACTGCAGCGCCTGCGTAGGCAGAACATCACGAAAGAAATGGGGCGCGTCTCTTCTGAGCTCCTCAGACCAATAGAGCAGCACCAGCATGCTGACGACGAGCACGGGCAAGGCCAGCAGCATTTTCGGATCGAATTGAAACCGACGGCGCTGAGCCGTTTGATCCTTCGCGGTCTTGAACATTTTCAGCATCCGATCCGTGATGAGAAAGCCACCGACTACATTCGTCGAGGAACACGTCACCGCAATGAATCCTAGAACCGTACTGAGGGTGCCGTAATCAGCTCCCGCGACCACCAGCGAACCAACCAGCGAAATGCCTGCAATCGCGTTAGTGGCGGACATCAGCGGTGTGTGCAGTAATGGGGGCACGCGCGTGATCACGTGATAGCCGAGAAAGCCGGCGAGCATGAAGATGTAGAGCCCGATCTCGAGTTCAGTTGTCATGGATGGAGCTCCTTCGGCAGGAGGACAGCAAACAACCTAAGAAAGCCGGAGCAAGCCGCCAGGCAAGTGTACGCCAAAGGGGCATGCAAAAGAGTTGGTAACTTGCTGATCACCTCAAAATCCACAAACATGGCCAACACAAATATGGCAAGAGCCGATACGAGGACTTCCACTATGAACGACTCTTTTCGCTGATGGAAAGTGCAGATGCTGGTAGGCCCAACAGTTCACGCACTTGAAGATTGACGAGCTCTCCCTTGTGAGTCAGGAGAGTATCACGAATGATTGGATCTTCCAAGTTGAGGTGCAACTCCCTATCCTTGATAAGGTTCAGGAGAAAAGCTGTAACGTTTCGAGCGTACATTTGACTTGCATGGTAAGGGATAGTGGACGGAAGGTTGAGAGGGCCAAATATGGTGACGCCGTTAGCTTCCACTGACTCGCCAGGCTTAGTCAGTTCGCAGTTACCGCCTCCTTCGGCGGCTAGGTCGATGATCACCGATCCCGGGTGCATTCCCTGAACCATCTCCTGCGTGATGAGGATCGGAGCTTTTTTCCCTGGGATCGCTGCAGTGGTGATGACCACATCGCTTTCGGCTACCACTTGCTTCATCATTTCTCTCTGGCGGCGATAGAACTCTTCTCCCATGGCTTTGGCGTACCCACCGGCGGTCTCAGCTTCCTGTGTCTCGAGCCCTAACTCAATGAACTTTGCCCCAAGGCTCTCAACCTGTTCCTTTACCGCTGGGCGGACATCATAAGACTGCACCACAGCACCGAGACGGCGTGCGGTGGCAATTGCCTGGAGCCCAGCAACACCTGCCCCCACGACAAAGACACGGGCCGGGGTGATGGTTCCGGCGGCTGTAATCATCATAGGAAACATTTTCTTCAGCGCCCCGGCGGCTAAGAGAACGGCCTTATAGCCTGCTATTGTAGCCATTGAGGTCAGAGCATCCATAGGCTGTGCTCGGCTGATCCGCGGGAGTAGTTCAAGAGTAAAGGCAGTCACACCCCTTGTCGCCAGCATTTTCACCGCTTCAGGAGCTCCGAATGGATTAAGCAATCCCACCAGGATCTGACCGGAGCGCATCAACTCCAGAGGATTCTTGCCGAGAGGAGGTTTGTTCGTCAAACCGTGCACTTGAACAACGATATCGGTATTGGAGAAGAGTTGAGTCTGGTCGGAGGCAAGACTTGCTCCCTGCTCCTCGTATGCGGTGTCTGGAAAACCGGCATTCTCTCCCGCGCCGCGTTCCACAAGGACCTTCAGTCCGGCCTTTACCAGCGTAGGCACAACCGCGGGCACAAGAGCAACTCGCCGCTCATGTGGAGAGGATTCGCAAGGGACTCCGACAACCATTTAAACCTCTATGCGGCAAAACAAATGGAGCGAGCACAATAGTGCATTTCGTATAACTACGGCATTGGGGACGGAGTGGGATAACCCTCCAAGATGGCTGGTTATCCGTAGTGCGGCTAACCGGCCAATTAGGCCGGTTAGACGATGGTGTGCGCATATCCTCGACTCTGGGCGACCTCAGGGTTCATCCTGGTCCTCCTTTCGGCCTGAGGGTCCCAAGTCCAGGGAATCCAACAGGCTCCGGATCTGCCCGAGATTGCGTGTGCTCACATGGGTATAGATTTCGGTCGTCTTGGAGCTCTGGTGGCCGAGCAGTTCCTGGATCAACCGGAGGTCGAAAGGGGAGCCGCCGAAATCGCTTCATGGTCACAAACGATTGACGCTGGTGTCAAGCCCAAAATGACCTGAACGCTTATCATTTGGGAAGGTTGACGACGATGGATTTCACCTCCATATACTCTTCGATCCCCTGTCTTCCCCCTTCCCGACCGAGGCCGCTTTCTTTATAGCCGCCGAAGGGGATCTCATGCGTATACCCTGCGGCGTCATTCACACCGACCAGTCCGTATTCTAAGGCCTCGGCGACCCTCATGATCCGTCCCAGGTTCCTCGAATACAGATAGCTGGCCAGGCCGAAGATGGTCTCGTTCGCCCGCTGGATCAGTTCCTCCTCGGTCCTGAAGCGTAAGATCGGGGCGACGGGCCCAAAAATCTCCTCACGGCAGACCCTCATCTCCGCGGTGACGTTCAACAGGACCGTCGGGGCGTAAAAAAAGCCCTTCGCATACCAGCCTTCGGTGAGTCGCTTCCCCCCCACGGCCACCTTTGCTCCGTGGGAGACGGCGTCCTCGACCAGGTCGCTCACCTTCTTCAAGGTCTCCTCGTTGATCAGGGGGCCGACCTGCATCCCGGGTTCGACCCCGGGCCCAACCTTGATGGCCTTCACCTTCTCGACGAAGGCCTCGGTGAACCGCTCGGCGATGGTCTCCTGGACGTACAGGCGATTCGCGCAGATACAGGACTGACCGGCCACCCGGAGGAACTTGATGGCGACAGCCCCTTCGACGGCCTCGTCAAAGTCAGCGTCGTCGAAGACGATGAACGGGGCGTTCCCCCCCAGTTCGAAGGAGACATGCTTCAACTGCTTCGCCGCCCCCTCCATCAGTTGCTTCCCCACGTCTGTGGAGCCGGTGAAGGCGATCTTCTTCACGAAAGGATTCTGGAGGAGTTCGTCACCGATGGGCCTGGATCTCGCCCCCGTCACCACGTTGAAGACACCGGCGGGGAACCCCACCTGGTGGATGATCTCAGCGATGGCCAGAGCGGTCAAGGGGGTGGCCGAGGCGGGCTTCAGGACAACCGTGCACCCGGCTGCCAGGGCCGGGGCAATCTTCCGCGTCACCATCGTGGCCGGGAAGTTCCAGGGGGTGATGGCCCCGACGACCCCAATAGGCTGGCGGATCACCCAGAGGCGCTTTCCGGCGAAGGGGGAGGGGACCAGCTCGCCGTAGGTCCGCCTGGCCTCCTCAGCAAACCAGTCGAAGTAGCCCACGGCGAAGGTGACCTCTTTCTTCGCCTCCTCGAAGGGCTTCCCGTTCTCCAGTGTCACGAGGCGGGCCAGCGCATCCACCCGCTCTCGCATCAAGCTATCAACCTTCCGGAGGAGTTCGCCCCTCGCCTTCGGGGTCATCCCCGCCCAGCCCTTGAACGCCCTGTAGGCTACCTCAATCGCCTTCCTGGTCTCAGAGGCCCCCCCGTCCGGGACAATACCGACCACCTCGCCTGTGGCCGGGTCCTTCACCTCAAAGGTCTTCCCAGAATCTGCCTCGACCCACTGCCCGTCCAGATACATCTTGACGCGCTTCACCGCCATGGGACGATCCTCCTCACTCCTCTTTACGACAGAGGAAGGGGTGCTTTTGGAAGCGCCCCTAGCCATCGGGCGGGACGGCACCCTTGTAGGACCAGTCCAACAGCTCGACGGGATGGACGGTCCGAAGGTTCAGCCCCCTCTTTTTCAACCCCATCTCGATCTGGAGGAGACAGCCGGGGTTCCCGCTCACGAGGACCTCGGCCCCGGTCTCCACGATCC
>JACQHM010000155.1 GCA_016199025.1 Candidatus Methylomirabilota bacterium
CTGGCGGCCCGGGGGACGAGACAGCCTTTCTGGTCCATCAAACACAGGGCTGCCACCTCGGCCCCCAACAGTTGTCCGGCCTTCTCGACCACCGAGCGAAGGGTCCTCTCCACCTCCAGGAGGGAGGTGATCTCCGTCCCGATGGCGTTGATGGCAGCCAGGGCCTCGTTCCGCCGGACGATCTCCGCCTCCTGCCGCTGGATGTGGGCAAAGACAAAATAGGAAAAGAGATACGCACCGGCGAATCCAAGGCTAACCGCCGTGACGAGATCGACGATCCAGGTCGTGACGGAGTGAGGATGGTGGTAAAGGAAAACCGTTGCAAGGGAGGCGAGGAAGCCCACAGGGGCCCAGATGGTCAGTTGCTTCAAAGCCGCCCGGCTCATCTCCATAGACACCCCCCCCCCAACGGCCTGCTAAAGAGCAAGCCCTGTGCCAGGGCGCGGGCTTCCAATAGAGGAGAGATAAGTCATGGATTTTCAAGGGGGATGTGAGAAAGGGGGAGAGGGAAGGGACTTTCGCGTCTGTGGGGGGAAGGCCTGAAGATGGGGTATGGACGCCCCACCAAGTGGGAGTGGTAAAATTTCTTGAAGATGGGACAATGGATTGGAGGCTGGGACAGCACTGCCCCAGGCGTCCATTCCCTGCCCCATCTATGTGCCGGTCCTCCTCCCTTAGAACCATCCCAACCTTCCAAAGGTCATCGCTTCGGGACCGTCGCCTTCGTAAAGGACTGGAGATAGGCGACGAGATCCCGCATGTTTTCCCCCTCGAAACGGGGCCAGGGGAGACGCTGCTCCTCAATGACCTTCTCCATCGCCGGCGCATGGTTCCACAGGGCCGACGCCAGATCGATAGGCGAGGTCACCGCCTTCGACCGGGAGAGGTCCGGCCCCACCTTCCCCCCTTTCCCTCCCAGGGAGTGGCAGGCCATGCACCCCTTCTCAGAAAAGATCCTCTTCCCTTTCAGGTGGTCCCCCGGCTCGTCAAGGTACCCGGTGAAATAGAGGTAGGCGATGAGGTCGGCCATCTCCTTCCCCGAGAACTTTGGCTCGGAGATCCTGAGGGTCTTCATCTTGGCCCACATGTGGGGGGCATGGTTCCACATGATCCCCGCCACCTCGGAGACCGTCCGTTTCAACTCCCTCCTGCCGAGGTCCGGGCCGATCGTGCCGCCCTTCCCCCTGACGGCATGACACTTGATGCAATCTTTGTCCTGGAAGAGCCTGCGCCCCTCCGTGGGACTTCCCGGCAGCATGTAGATCCCCTCCCCTCCCTTCCCCTCAACCCGGATGTAGGCCAGGAGGTCCGCGATCTCCTTCCCCTCAAACTTTGGCCTGGGAATCTTCAGGGCCTGCATAGCGGTGGCCATCTCCGGGCCATGGTTCCACATGGCCTGGGCCATGGCGATGGGTGAGAGGAAGCGGCCGAACTTATCTAACGGGGGGCCGATCTCCCCCCCCTTTCCCCCGACCGAGTGGCACTTGATGCAGCTTTTCTCGGCGAACAGGGCCTTCCCCCTGGCAGGATCCCCGGCCTCACCGAAGTACTGGAGGGAGTAGAGATAGGCCACCAGCTTGGCCATCTCCTCAGGGGTGAACGTGGGCCGTTGGATCCCCTTCTCCCCCATCCGCTCGGTCATCTGGGGGGAGTGGTTCCAGAGGATGCCGGCCAGTTGGAGGAAGCTCCCCGCGGGGCTGATCTTGCCGAGATCAGGCCCTCCTGTCCCCCCTTCCCCCCACACGGTATGGCACCTGGCGCAGCCCTTGCTGACGAAGAGACGGCGCCCCTCCACGGGGTTCTCCGGAAGCCGAAAGCCGGGTTCCGCCGCCCAGGCCGGGAAGACGAAGAACAAGGAAAGCAGCCCGCCGAACAGGATGAGCGAAAGGCGCTTAAGTCGCTTCAAGCTCATGAGACCGTCCTCCCGGGGAGATAACTCTTGATCCGCTCCTCAGCATCTCGTAACGCCACCGCCCTCCCCTCGCGGACCTCCCAGATGGAGACGATGGGGAAGAGCTTCGTGAAGAGCATGTAGAGGAGGATGAAGGCGGCGAAGGCCCCCGCCATGAGGGACCACTCGACCCAGGTTGGCACGTAGAGGCCGCGCTCCCAGGAGAGCCGGGGGTTCACGAGGGTGGGGACGACGATGGTGAAGCGTTCCAGCCACATCCCGATGCTGACGGACGCCGAGGCGACGACGGTCCCGGCGATGGTCCTGGTCCTCCGGTTGGCGAGGATCACGAAGGGGATCGCAAAGTCGAAGAGGACCATGGCCCAGAAGTAGGGCGCATACCTTCCAGCGATCTTCTCCCAGAAGACGGCCATTTCATTGGGCTCGTTCCCGTAGTAGGTCGTCAGGTGTTCGGCAAAGGTGAAGTAGAACCAGAGGAGGGTCATGACCAGGAGGAGAAGCCCCAAATTGTTGAAGTGGACCGGCTTCAAGTAGTCCTCCAGATGATAGACCTTCCGAATGACGGCCATGGCGAGGATCAGGGCCGCGATCCCCGAGTAGATGGCCCCGGCCACAAAGTAGGGGCCAAAGATGGTCGAGTGCCACATGGGCTGGATCGTCATGGCGAAGACCCAGGAGACCACCGTGTGGACGGAGACGGCGATGGGGATGACCAGGACCGCCATGATGGCGATGGCCACCTCCAGCCTCCTTTGCTGCCGCTCGCTCCCCGTCCACCCCAAAGAGAGGGCCCGATAGAGCCGTCTTCGCCACCCCCTGACCCGGTCCCGTATGAGGGCCAGGTCAGGGATCAGGGGGAGGTAGAGGTAGAGGGTGCTCGCCGTCAGATACGTCGTGATGCTGGTCACGTCCCAGAGGAGGGGGGACTGGAAGCGGCCGTGCTTCAGGACGTAGAGGAGCCGGTCCGGCCTCCCCATGTCCAGGACGATGTTCCCCAC
>JACQHM010000156.1 GCA_016199025.1 Candidatus Methylomirabilota bacterium
CCCCCACACCCTCCGCCACTCCTTCGCCACCCACCTCCTGGAACGGGGGGCCGATCTTCGTGCTTTGCAGCTCATGCTGGGCCACGCTGACATCGGCACCACGCAAATCTATACCCATGTCAGCCGGGCCCGCCTGAAGGAGATCTACGATCGCTTCCATCCCCGGGCTTAGTCCCCCCCACCCTTCCCTTCCTCCGTCAAAGGGGAGGGTTGAGAGGGGGTGTTCGTGATTGACAATTGGTGAATCCTTTGTTAGCGTTAAGCTCATGTAAAGGCCATTGAAACCGTGATCTTGGAGAGGGATTTCTCGATGTGGGATCTCTCGTCGAGGCTTGCAGAGCTGACCATCATCCTGCCACCCATCCTGCTGGCCCTCACGATCCACGAGTGCGCCCACGGTCTTATCGCGGATCGCCTGGGGGATCCGACGGCCCGGTTGATGGGAAGGTTAACGCTGAACCCCTTGCCTCATCTCGATCCTATCGGAACCCTGGCCTTGATCTTTTTCCATTTCGGCTGGGCGAAGCCGGTTCCTGTGAACGCTTCGAATTTCCGGAACCCTCTCCGAGACATGATGTGGGTGGCAGTGGCCGGGCCCGGGGCGAACCTACTCCTCGCCGCGGTGTCCGCCTTCGTCCTGCGGCTCCTGGTGGGGATGGACCTCCCGATCTACTTTTACAAGATGCTCTACTGGAGCGTGTACATCAATGTGATCCTGGCCATCTTCAACGTTGTCCCGATCCCCCCTCTGGACGGGAGCCGGGTGCTGGTGGGGCTTCTCCCACCAAAGCAGGCGCTCTCCTATGGCCGCATGGAGCCCTATGGGTTCATCATCCTGATCGTCTTGATCTACACCGGGATCGTCGGGAGGGTCATTTCGCCGGCCATTGCCGCCGTCACCAACCTCCTGTTGGGATAGGTAAGGGATCAGCCATCAGCCATCAGCCATCAGCCAAAAGACGTTCAAGGTGCAAGGTTCAAGGTGCAAGGGTGAACTCTGTCAAAGCTGAAAGCTGACGGCTGAAGGTTGACGGCTCACAGCAGGGGGAAGTCTCCTGTGGCAACGGGAGCCTGATAAGTCGAGGATTGGAGAACATGGCAAAAGGGAGAGTTTTGAGCGGCATGAGGCCCACGGGGAGGCTGCATCTCGGTCACCTCTTCGGTGCCCTGGACAACTGGCGGAAACTGCAGGAAGAGTACGAGTGCTTCTTCTTCGTGGCCGACTGGCACGCCTTGACCTCGGATTATGCCGATCCGAGCGGGATCAAGGCCAATACCCTGGAGATCGTCCTCGACTGGCTGGCCGCCGGGATCGACCCCGAGAAAGCGACCCTCTTCGTCCAGTCGAAGATGCCTGAGCATGCGGAACTCCACGTCCTCCTCTCCATGATCACGCCCCTCCCCTGGTTAGAAAGGGTGCCGACGTACAAGGAGCAGATGCAGGAGATGAAGGACAAGGATCTGAACACCTATGGCTTCTTAGGCTACCCGCTCCTCCAGGCGGCGGACATCGTGATCTACAAAGCTGACTCTGTCCCGGTGGGCGTGGACCAGGTTCCGCATGTGGAGCTCTGCCGGGAGATTGCCCGCCGGTTCAACTTCCTCTACAAGCCGGTCCTGGTCGAGCCCCAGGCCCTGTTGACCGAGTTCCCGAAGATCCCGGGGACCGATGGGCGGAAGATGTCGAAGAGCTACGGGAATGCCATCTTCCTGGCTGATTCCCCAGAGGTGGTCGAGGCGAAGATCAAGCCCATGGTGACCGATCCTGCCAGGAAGCGCCGCTTTGATCCTGGGAACCCTGATGTCTGCCCCGTGTACGATCTCCACAAGATCTTCACCCCCAAGGAGGAGCGGGATTCATATGTGGTCCCGGGCTGTCGGACAGCCGCCATTGGCTGTCTGGATTGTAAAGGTGTCCTCCTGAAACACATGCTCCCGGTTGTCACGCCCGTGTACGAGAACAGGCTGGAGCTTTCCAGGAAGCCTGAGAGGGTCCAGGGGATCCTCGAAGAAGGAACGGCCAGGGCGAAGAGGGTGGCCAAAGAGACCCTGGCTGAGGTCAGGGAGGCAATGGCCCTCTAGTTTTTCCTTGACATCCCCTACATTTCGTAGTAGCTTCACGGAAAGTTACAAGATCTTGTGGAAGATAGGGCAAAAAAGTCCTTCAACGTAGCGCCCGGCCTTTAGGTCGGGCGAGGATTGAAACATGCTGAACGGTCCCATCGAGGAAGGCTTGACCTTTGACGACGTCCTCCTCCTCCCCGCCAGGTCCGAGATCCTCCCCAAGGATGTGGAGGTGAGCACGCTCTTTAGCCGCCACGTCCGGATCAACATCCCGATCTCCAGCGCCGCCATGGACACCGTGACCGAGGCCCGGATGGCCATCGCCATTGCCCGGGAGGGGGGGATCGGCATCCTCCACCGGGCCTTTGACGCGGAACAACAGGCCCTCGAGGTGGACAAGGTGAAGAAATCCGAGAGCGGGATGATCGTGGATCCCATCACCATGGCGCCCGACAGGAAGATCTCTGACGCCCTGGAGATCATGGCCCGCTACCGGATCTCTGGACTTCCCGTCACCGAAGGGGGGAGGCAGAACGGGAGGCTCCTCGGCATCCTCACGAACCGGGACCTCCGCTTCGAGACGAAGCTGGACCTCTTCGTCTCGGAGGTGATGACGAAGGAGCGCCTCATCACCGCCCCTGTCGGGACGACCCTGGAGGAGGCGAAGGAGGTCCTCCATCACCACCGGATCGAGAAGCTCCCCATCGTGGACGAGGACTTCAACCTCCGTGGCCTGATCACCATCAAGGACATCGAAAAGCGGATCAAATACCCGAACGCCTGTAAGGATGAACTTGGGCGTCTCCGGGTCGGGGCCGCCATCGGTGTTGGAGAGGAAGCCCTCGAACGGGCCGAGCGTCTCGTCCAGGCCGAGGTGGATGTCCTGGTGGTGGATACCGCCCACGGCCATTCCCAGGGCGTCATCGAGACGGTCAAGCGTTTAAAGGCCCGTTTCCCCGAGATAGATGTTGTGGCCGGGAACATCGGCACCGCCGAGGCGGCCGAGGAGCTGATCGCCGCCGGGGCCGATGGCCTCAAGATCGGCGTGGGCCCCGGCTCGATATGCACCACCCGGATGGTGGCTGGAGCCGGGGTGCCGCAGCTCACCGCCATCGCCAATGTAGCCGGGGTGGCCGACCGACATGGCGTCCCAATCATCGCCGACGGCGGAATCAAGTTCTCCGGCGACATGACCAAGGCCATCGCTGCCGGCGCCCACTCGGTCATGCTGGGGAACCTCTTGGCCGGCACCGAGGAGAGCCCGGGGGAGCTGGTCCTCTACCAGGGCCGGGCCTACAAGGTCTACCGGGGCATGGGGTCCCTCGGGGCCCTTGAGCGGGGGGGCCGGGACCGGTATGCCATCGAGGCCGTTCTGGAGGACCCGAAGCTCGTCCCCGAGGGGATCGAAGGCCGGGTGCCGTACCGGGGGACCGTCTCCTTCAACGTCGTCCAACTGGTGGGGGGCTTGAAATCCGGGATGGGCTACTGCGGCTGCTGGACCATCGAAGAGCTGCGGCGAAACGCGAAATTCATCCGGATCACCAACGCGGGCCTCCGGGAGAGCCATGTCCACGACGTCGTCATCACCAAGGAGGCCCCGAACTACCGGATGGAAAGTTAGTCAGCGTTCAGCTTTCAGCCGCCTGTCAGCATTTTCGATTTGGGATTGCGGATTTCGGATTTGGGAAGCTTGTCTCCATCTTTCGATCCGAAATCGGAAATCGGCAATCCGTGCTGTTTTCCATAAGCTACCCCTGGAACGGGGAGCCCCCGCCTGTTTTCCCCGGTGTGTCCATGGTATCCAAGCGGCGCGAGACGATCCTCGTCCTCGACTTCGGCTCCCAGTACACCCAGCTCATCGCCAGGAGGATCCGGGAGCAAAAGGTCTACTGCGAGATCCATCCCTTTCACGTTCCGCTGGAAAGACTCAAAGACCTTGCCCCGAAAGGTCTGATCCTCTCCGGCGGCCCCGCCAGCGTGTATGCAACGGATGCTCCTTCCATTCCCACGGCGCTCTTCGACTTTAGGATTCCCATCCTAGGGATTTGCTACGGGATGCAACTGCTCGCTCACCTCTTCGGCGGGAAGGTCTTGCCCGCGAAAGGGCGGGAGTACGGCCGGGCGGAGCTTCAGATCGACGACCCTTCCGACCTCTTTGCCGGTTTGGACAAGACTCTCACCGTCTGGATGAGCCACGGCGACCAGGTTCTGGAGCTTCCCAATGATTTCGTCCCCATCGCCCACACCGACAACTCTCCGTATGCCACCATCCGCCACCGGACGAAGCCCTTCTACGCCGTCCAGTTCCATCCCGAGGTGGCCCACACGCCGAAGGGGGTCGAGATCCTCAAAAACTTTGCCTTCAAGATCTGCGGCGTCCGTCCGACCTGGGATATGGCCTCCTTCGTTCAGGAGGCTGTCCTAAAGATCGCTGGGGAGGTGGGAAAAGGCCGCGTCTTGTGCGCCTTGAGTGGCGGCGTCGATTCCTCGGTAACGGCGTTACTCGTCCATCGGACGATCGGGAAGGCATTAACCTGTATCTTCGTGGACAATGGCCTCTTACGAAAGGGGGAGGCCGAGCAGGTGAGACACACCTTCGAAGGTTTGGGCCTGAACCTCGTTTTCGTCGATGCGAGGAAGCGTTTCCTGGCCAAGCTTCAAGGGGTGACTGATCCCGAGGAGAAGCGGCGGATCATCGGCGACGAGTTCATCCGCGTCTTCGAGGAGGAGGCGGCCAAGCTCTCGAAGGACGCCCCGATCGACTTCCTCACCCAGGGCACGCTGTACCCCGACGTCATCGAATCGACCACGTCGGACACGAAGGCGGCCCACAAGATCAAGAG
>JACQHM010000153.1 GCA_016199025.1 Candidatus Methylomirabilota bacterium
ACATCGAGGATTACAGCCAGCTCCACGTGACCTTCGAGGACGGGACTGTGGCCGATGTCTTTGCCACCGAGCTGGTGTTGGGCGGCGTGCACAATTGGCTGGAGGTCTTTGCCAACAACCACCGGACCACCTGTCGGCTGAACCCGGTGAATCTGCTGGACACCTACAACCCGCGAGGGGAGCAGTTCCGAGACATCTACCTCGTGGAAAAGATCGGCACCAAGGAAGGGTGGAGCCATCCGGCCGCGGACGAGGAGTGGCAGCAGGGCTTCTACGCCGAGATCCAGGACCTGGTCGAGTGCTGTGTCACGGGCCGTCGCCCGCAGGCCGGGGCATTGGTGGCCCATGACACGGTAGCCACCCTCTACGCCGGTTACGTTTCGGCCGAACAAAACGGCCCGGAGGTGCCCGTGCCCCTCGCCCCCTTGGGCGAGCTTGAGTGACCTCCCCCCCTTATAGACCTTTCATCATTATTTGATGGCGAGGGGATTGAAGGGACTTCCCACCCCGCCTGTCACCCGGAGCGGCGCCCCTACAAAGAGACACTCATAGACCCCATCCGCCCGGCAGTCAGCGGCCAGCTCCTCGAACTGAAACACCTCTCCCAGGGTCAGGCCGAGGTCACGGATCAGCACACAGTGTAAGGGCATATAGGCGCCCTCGTCCTCAGGAGGGTACACCTCCACCGACAGATTGTCAGCCGCAATCGCCGCCACCTGCTTGGCATGGAGCCACGGAACGGTGGCCTTGCCAATCCCTCCCCAGCCTTCAAGCCACGGGCGCTTATCCTCCAATTGGTAAAACCACGGGACATGCCCTGTGCGGAGGAGGAGAATATCGCCGGACTGCACCTCCACCTTTTCGGCGCGGGCGCAAGCCTCCAGCTCTTCGGGCCCGATGGCGTAGCCGGCCGGCAGGCGATCCATCCCTTTGTACCCGGCGATATCCAGGAGCACTCCACGGCTGACGAACTGGCGGCACATCTTGTCGATGCCGTTCCGTCGCGCGCCTCCCTCCCGCACGTTCTTGATCTCGTTCTGGCTGAACCCGTTATAGAGATGCTCCCCGTACCACGCATGGGCCAGGCTATCCCATTGGGTCGAGGATTGGAGTCCCATGTAGATATAGTCGTCAGAGGACTTCATGCCCCCTTCAGGGATGGTGCCCCTCCCTTTCGCGCCGGCGGTGAAGTCGGCCCCGGTCCTGGTCATGACGTGCTGAGGGGGGATGCGGGTCGGGAAGACGGGGCCGGTATTCTCGATGGGGACCGCGCAGGTCAACACCTTTCCTTTCCGGACCAGCCTGGCCGCGTTCATGATGACTTCGGGCGTGATGTAGTTGGCCGTCCCGAGTTCATCCTCAGGCCCCCACCTGCTCCAGTTGGAGAGGCCAGGCATGAAGAATGAAACTCCGCGTTCAACCATCTCTCCCTCCTCTCGTGTTCGTCCCTTTCGCACCCCTCGTAGGAGCGGCATCCCTTCGACAGGCTCAGGGCAGGCCTGCCGCGACCAAGGATCGCGCCTGGAAGGCGCTCCTACGTGCCACGCCGATCCCAGACCTCTGGGTTGACCTGAAGGCAACCCTTTCAGAAAAAATGGAAGGGGGGCTTAAGCGATGACCAGCCCCCCTACTCCCTTCCGACCTGCCTCACCCTTCATCCTTGCCTTGAAGGCTTACCATGCGTTCCAGAGTCTCCTGCTCGAGATTGAAGAGTCCACCGAATCACGACCCTCCTCTTAGCGAGACCCACACACTTCGCCGCTCCTGGATGAACGTGATCTTGTCCTCCCGTGCCAACCAGCCCAGGCCGAGGTAGAGTATCTGGGAGGAGAGTTTGGTCCCTTTCTGGAGCTGACTCACCGTTTGCTTTCCATGCTTCTCGAGATAGCGCCAGATCTCACCAGCCGCATGTCCAATGGCGTCGGTCATCCGTTCCTCCTTCATCCGATCGAGGGTTTCACCCAAAGGTCTTCTGAGTTGAAGGGGAGGCTGGTGTTCAGGTGTGTTTTTTTACGATAGCGGAGAAAGGGAGGGGATGCAAGAGAAAGTTTCACGATCTGAAAGCTTGGTGTTTCGCTCCCGTCAAGAGCCTCTCTTCAGTTGACCGAGGGATGAAAATGTGCCACACTCACGGCATGTGACTTACCCATCTACTCCGGCTCAAGCCAGAGGCGCCATGGCGGACGGCTTCAGGCACGACTCTGCGTAAGGAGGAAAAACACGATGCCCACCCCACTCACCCTTGAGCGGCTCCACGAGCTCTGCTCCGTCGATTCGGCCACGGTGGCCAATGCCGTCGAGGCGTTTGGAGTCCGCGATCCAACGGAAGGCTTCATGGGGATGGAGATCCGCTGCCAGTTCCCCGAGTTCGGGGTGATATGCGGGTATGCGGTCACCTGCGTGATCGACAGCATGACCCCCGGGCGGCGGGGGAACCGACGGGAGGGGCAGATGCGCCTGTACGAGGCGATCAGTGCCTCGCCAAAGCCGGCCGTGATCGTGATCGAAGACAAGAGTCCGAAGCCCTCCCACTCGTGCCATATCGGGGACGTGGTGGCCACCATCGCCCACCGCCTGGGTGCCATCGGGGTTGTGACGAATGGAGGGGTGCGGGACCTGGAGGCGATCAAGCCCCTTCGCTTCCACGTCTTCGCCCCAGGGGTCGTGCCAGCCCATGGGACCTACATGATCCTGGAGGTGGGGGTCCCGGTGCAGGTAGGGGGTGTCCAGGTCCGCCCGGGTGACCTCCTCCACGGCGATCAGAATGGAATGCTGACTATCCCCCTGGAGATCGCCGACCGGCTCTACGCCGAATGCCTGAAGGTCCGGGAGCGGGAGCTTCAGCTTAAGGACTTCGCTCACAGCCGGGAGTTCTCGTTGGAGGCCCTCCGGAAGCGGCTGCTCGGCTCCTGAAACAGTTCCATCCCCCTTCTGGGGTATGAACGCCCAACCTCTTCCTCCTGAATCTTCTCTTCCCATCACCCCATCCACCCCAGCCGGGGGGCTCTTGCATTACGGTGTTCCAGGCTTTACACTGGAGAAGTGAGTGGTCAAGCAGAGAGGGTCAGGATCACGAACCCCCGGATGGTCAAGGGGAGCCTGGGGGAGGCCTTGAGGGGGACCAGCGTCTCATCTACGAGGGCCTGCCCCGCTGAAACCAGCACGTGGCACATGGCACGTAGCCCGTCGTTTTCGAACAACAAGCCACGAGCCATGAGCCACGAGCTATCTGGAGGAGAGGGGTCATGGGGAAGGAGACATTGACCATCGTGGACAACCGGACCGGTAAGACCTACGAAGTCCCCATCCTGTATGGGGTCTATCCGACCTACGGGGCGACTCTTCGGGCGGTGGACCTTCGGCAGATCAAGGTCTCGGAGGACGATTTCGGCCTGTTAAGCTACGACCCGGCGTTCATGAACACGGCCTCCTGCAAGAGCGCCATCACCTTCATCGACGGGGAGAAGGGGATCTTGCGGTACCGGGGCTATCCCATTGAGCAGTTGGCGGAGCAGAGCACGTCTCTGGAGACGGCCTATCTCCTCCTCTATGGGGAACTCCCCACCCGGAAGGAGCTGGAGGAC
>JACQHM010000158.1 GCA_016199025.1 Candidatus Methylomirabilota bacterium
GGGACCTTCGACATCTCCATCCTGGAGATCGGCGAGGGGGTCTTCGAGGTCAAATCGACGAACGGCGACACGCACCTAGGGGGCGATGACTTCGATGAGCGGATCATTCACTGGATTGTGGAGGAGTTCCGGAAGGATCAGGGGATCGACCTCCGGAAGGATCGGATGGCCTTACAGCGCCTGAAAGAGGCCGCCGAGAAGGCCAAGTGCGAACTCTCAACCCTCTTCGAGACGGAGATCAACCTTCCCTTCATCACCGCCGATGCGTCAGGGCCGAAGCACCTGAACCTGAAGCTGACGAGGGCCAAGCTGGAGCAACTGGTCGAAGACCTGATCCAGCGGACCATGGGCCCCTGCCGGCAGGCCCTGGAGGATGCGGGGCTCAAGCCTCGCGAGATCGACGAGGTCATCCTGGTCGGCGGACAGACAAGGATGCCCCGGGTCCAGCAGGTTGTCAAGGACTCCTTTGGCCGAGAACCCCACAAAGGGGTGAACCCGGACGAGGTCGTGGCCGTCGGTGCGGCCATTCAGGCGGCGGTCCTGACCGGCGAGGTCCGGGACATCGTCCTCTTGGACGTCACGCCTTTGAGCTTGGGGATCGAGACCCTGGGCGGCGTGATGACAACCCTGATCCAGCGGAACACGACGATCCCGACGAGAAAGAGCGAGATCTTCACCACCGCTGCCGATAACCAGACCTCCGTGGAGATCCACGTCCTTCAGGGGGAGCGGCCCTTGGCCAAGGATAACCGGACCCTGGGCCGTTTCCACCTCGTGGGGATCCCGTCCGCGCCCCGGGGGGTGCCCCAGATCGAGGTGTCCTTCGACATCGATGCCAACGGCATCCTGAACGTCAAGGCCCAGGATCGCGCCACCGGCCGCGAGCAGGCCATCACCATCACCGCCTCCTCCGGGCTTATTAAGGAGGAGATCGACAAGATGGTGAAGGAGTCCGAGCGGTTCGCCGAGGAGGACCGGCGGAAGAAGGAAGAGATCGAGGTCAGGAACCAGCTCGACAGTTTGATCTACACGACGGAGAAGATGCTGAACGAGAACCGGGAGAAGATCCCCATGGCGGAGATCGGACCCATCGAGGAGGCCCTGACAGAGGCGAAGAAAGCCTTAGAGTCAGGCCAGGCAGACCGGATGCGCCAGGCCATCGATCGCCTGACCAAGGCCTCCCACCGGATGGCCGAGGCCATGTACCGAGCGGCCGGCGCCAGGCAGACTGCCGAGACGGGTGCCGGCGCGGGCTCGTCCCAGGACACGGGCCGAGGGCCCGCTGAGGGCGAGGTGGTGGATGCCGAATTCGAGGATCTGGGCGGTAAGAAATAAGCCGTCAGCTCTCAGCTTGAAAATGGCGAAACGCGATTATTACGAGGTCTTAGGGGTCAGGAGGGATGCGTCCGAACAGGAGATCAAGCGGGCCTATCGTCGTCTGGCCCGCAAACACCACCCCGACGTCAACCCCGGTGATAAGGGGGCGGCTGAGAGGTTCAAAGAGATCAACGAGGCCTACGAGGTCCTGAGCGACCCCGAGAAGCGGAAGCAGTACGACCTCTACGGCCATGCCGGCGTCGGGGCCGCCGGGTTCGAGGGGGGAAGGCCGGGGGCGGGATTCGACTTCGACTTCTCCCGATTCTCGCAAGGAGGCTTCGAGGGCTTCGGCGACCTCTTCGACCTCTTCGGGGGCTTCGGACGGGCTCAAGCCAGGACGGCCCCCGAGAAGGGCGAGGACCTCCACTATACCATAGACCTCGATTTCGAGGATGCCGTGAAGGGGCTCACCACGGAGATCACCCTTCAACGGCACGTCACTTGTTCATCCTGTCAGGGGACGGGGGCTGCTGGAGGTCGCCGCGTGACGTGCCCCGAGTGTCAGGGAAGCGGCCAGCGCCAGGTATCCCGGGGATTCCTCAGCATGCGCCAACCTTGCCCTCGATGCGGCGGGACGGGCCAGGTGGGCGCCGAGCGCTGCCGGGACTGCGGCGGCCGTGGAACAGCCTTGAAAACCGAACGGATCGCCGCCAAGATCCCACCAGGCGTGGATAACGGCTCGAAGGTCAGGATCCCGGGCATGGGCGAGGCCGGCAGGAACGGTGGTCCGCCGGGTGACCTCTACATCATCACCAGGGTCAGGCCCCACCCTTTCTTCGAACGGAAGGGCGACAATATCTACTGTGAGGTCCCTATCACGGTGACCGAGGCGGCCCTGGGGGCCAGGATCGAGGTCCCGACGGTGGATGGACCGGCGGTCATGGTGATCCCGCCAGAAACCGGGAGCGGCCAGGTCCTGCGCCTGAGAGGCAAGGGAGTGCCGCACCTGAAAGGCGGGGGCCGAGGGGACCAATACGTGACCGTGAAGGTCGCCCTCCCCACGCACCTGGACGCTCGCTCCCAGGAGCTCCTGAAGGAGTTTGGACGCTTGAACCCTTACAATCCCCGTCAGGATCTCCTCAGGGGGGATCGCGAGGAGGGGGGGAGGTGAAGCGATGCCGAAAGGGAAGCGCCCCTTCTACATGATCAGCACAGTGGCCCAGATGTTCGACATCCACCCCCAGACGCTTCGGACCTACGAGCGGGAAGGCCTGGTCCGCCCGTCCCGGAGCGAGGGGAACACCCGGCTCTACTCCCAGGAGGACGTAGACCGGATCGAACTGATCCTCAAACTCACCCGGGACCTCGGGGTGAACCTGGCCGGGGTGCAGATCATCCTGAACATGCGGGAGCGTATGGAGGTGATGCAGCGGCAGATGAGCGAGCTGATGGAGGCTGTGCTCAAACGGATGGAAGAGGAGATGCAGCAGATGGAGTCGAAATCCCCTACCAGTCTTGTCCTCGTAGGACGCCAGGGGTTGGCCCGAAAGAAGGGGGATGATGCTTGACAAAAGGCGGAACGTCATAGTAGAGTTTCTTAAGGTTCCATATTGATCTATCCGCGGAGGGGAGGTATTCATGCCGCGCGTATCAGCTGCGGTGGATCTCTCCCTTCCAGAGTTCGGGGGGAAACGATGAACAATGCGCTGAAGACGACAGCCCTGTTAGGCCTTTTGACCGGCCTGTTGCTCCTCCTGGGAGGAGGCTTGGGAGGCCGGGGGGGAATGACGATCGCCCTGGTCTTTGCCGCCCTGATGA
>JACQHM010000159.1 GCA_016199025.1 Candidatus Methylomirabilota bacterium
CGATCTTGGCCGCCTCGTCGTACCCGATGACGGGGGCCAGGGCCGTGCACATGGCCAGGCTCTTTTCAATCATCTCGGCCGAGCGGGCCTCGTCAGCCCTGATCCCACTGATGCACCGATCGGCAAAGTTCCTCATCGCGTTCGCGAGGAGCAGGATCGACTCCAGAAGGTTCGAGGCCATCAGGGGCATCATGGTGTTCAGCTCGAAGAACCCCCACTGGCCGCCCAAGGTGATGGCCAGATCATTCCCGATGACCTGGGCCGCCACCTGGATGGCCGACTCGGCCATGACCGGGTTCACCTTCCCGGGCATGATGGAGGAGCCCGGCTGGACCTCAGGGAGCATGATCTCTCCGATCCCGCACCTCGGCCCCGAACCCAGCCATCGGATGTCGTTGGCGATCTTCATGAGGCTCACGGCAACGGTTTTCAAGGCACCGCTCGCTTCGACGAGGGCGTCCTGGGCCCCCTGGGCCTCAAAGTGGTCCTCCGCCTCCCGGAACGGAATCCCGGTCAGCTCGCTTAAAGAGGCGATGACCCGCCGGGGAAACTCCGGATGGGTGTTCAAGCCGGTCCCAACGGCCGTCCCACCCAGGGCCAGCTCTGCCAAAGAGGATTTGGTCTGTTCGATCCTCCTTATGCCAAGCTCCACCTGCCTAGCGTAGCCGGAGAATTCCTGGCCGAGGCGGATCGGCGTCGCGTCCTGGAGGTGGGTCCGGCCGATTTTGACCACTTTGTCGAACTCCCTGGCCTTGGCCTTCAGGGTGCCGTGGAGATGTTTCAGCGCAGGGAGCAGATCCTGTTCGACGCCCTCTAACGCGGCGATGTGGATGGCCGTCGGGATCACGTCATTCGAGGATTGCCCCAGGTTCACATGATCGTTGGGGTGGACCCTCTTGCTCCCGATGGCTCCCCCCAGAAGCTCGATGGCCCAATTGGCGATGACCTCGTTGGCGTTCATGTTCGTGGAGGTGCCGGAGCCCGTCTGGAAGATGTCCACCACGAACTGGTCGTCCAGTTTCCCCTCCATCACCTCCTTCGCCGCTTCCGCGATGGCATCGGCTAACCTCGGATCCAAGAGGCCAAGGTCTTTATTGACCTTCGCCGCCGCATGTTTGATCATCCCCAACGCCCGGATGAAGGGCCGCGGGAAGCGGCGGCCACTCATCGGGAAGTTCTCCACCGCCCGCTGGGTCTGGGCCCCAAAATAGGCATCCTTGGGGACCTTCATCTCTCCCATGGAATCCTTCTCGATCCGATACGCTATCTCCCCCATGATACACCTCTACCGTCCGGACCTCCCGGATTTGATCTTCCGGAGCTTCGGGACCCGTTTCAAGATCTCCCGCCGATCCCTCGCCAGGACACTCGGCGGCTTCACCCGGGCCTTTTCTTGCTTTCCCATGATGGGAATGGGATCACTTCGGGGCCGTCCCCTTGGCAGCGGCCCGTTCGAGATGATCCATCCTCCCACTCATGCCCTGGAGCTCTTTTCCGGCTTGGTCGAGCGTGTCGGTGGCCGCCTGCTGGGCCTTGGAGATGGCTTGAAGGTCATCCCTGACCTGGACGACCATCTTCTCCAGCCGCTCCTGCGCTGCCTGCTGTTCCGCGAGTCTCCGCTCGACGCTGCCCACCCGACCGTAGAGGGTGTCCAGATCCTCCCGAAGGGCTGAGACGCTCCCCCGGGAGGCGGGCAGGATCGACCCGAACCAGGAGCAGCCGGCCAGGAGAGAGATGGAAAGGACCACGAGCCCAATTCGTACCCATGTTGGCTGCATCGCTTCCCTCCTCTGTCTTTGAACCCTCACGTCACGGTTTCAGCCCCGACTCTTTCCAACGTTGGTGAAGATGGAGCCGCGCGCCTTCTCCCCTTTGTTCCAGACCTCATCCCCCAACTTCCTGCCTCTTCACTCACAAGGCTGGTGGGAGAGAGGGGCTCCTCTCCTGGGTTGAAGGGTGATGCTCCTTCCCCGGGGTTCGAGGATCATGAGCTTCCTCCGAGACCGGGGAGGAAGGAAGATCCGGTGTAGGGTCTCATCGGGCTTGAAGAGGAAGTCCTCCAGGGCCGCCCGCCATTCCCCCTCCTCCCATCGAAGGTAAAAGGTGAGGGTCGTATCGAAGGAATTCCCGCGGGACCTGGAATCGAACCCCATCTTTGCCTCGATGAGGGCATCCCCGGCAGAACGGAGATGCACCGTCACCTCCTGAACCTGACGCCAGCAGCAGGCAGGCCGGAGCGCCCGGTTCCGCATCTTGAAGATGAATTCTTCCTTCGGAAAGAGGTAGCGACTCCGAAGGAGCCCCTGCTCCCAAAGGGTCTCGAACCGCTCATCGGCCCATAACCGAACGGCCTCTTTGAAGGCCGATTCGACCTCGGCGGTGGAGATGGGCTTCCCCTCAGACGAGAGGGCTACACCGCCAGAACCGACGAGGCCGAGGAGGACCACCAGGGGGACGACCCTCCAGGTCGCTTTCACGGCCCCTGTTGCCCGTTTTACCATCCGCGGCTCCTACTTCACCTCTGAGAGATTTCCCGAAGGGTTACAGCGGCCACGCTTCTTCCTGAGAGCACATCTCCCAAAACAGGTATTCGTACCGACAGCTCGCCAGGTAGAGTTCCTCCATCCGACGCCTCTCCTCCTTTCCTGCTCCGTGAGCCAAGTGGTCGGTCAGACCTCGGACCCAGGCGGCGAGAGCAGCGAACTCCGGCGAGGCATAGGTGCGAATCCACTCCCCGTAGAGCGGTTGGCGCTTTGGGGCTCCTTTTTTCGCCAGACGCTGTCCGATCTCGCAGTAGCCCCACTGGCAGGGGAGGAGGGACGCGGCCAGCTCCGCCATCGTCCCGGAGGTGGCGACCTGGAGGAGATGACGGGTGTACGCATAGGTGGTCGGAGCAGGTCTGGTCCTGGCCAATTCCTGGGCCGAGATCCCGAACTTCTTGGCGTAGTTTCGATGGAGGGCCATCTCCGTGTGAAGCGTCGCGTGCAACAGTTCGGCGAACCTCCCCATGGTGTCGAGATCAGAGATCTTGGCCGACGCGAAAGCCAGGACCCGGCAATACTCGATCAGGAACGCATAGTCCTGGCCCATGTAGAAGCGAAACTTCTTGACCGAGAGCGACCCATCCCCGATCCCCTTCACGAAGGGATGGGTGAAGATCCGCTTCCAGATGGGAGCAGCCTTCCGCCGGAGGACATTCGAGAACTCCACACTGACCTCCTCACTCTTCCTCGACGATCTCACCCTTCCACTCGATGGTGATCCCCCTCTTCACACTCTGGGCGGCCGGGCATCTCCGCTCATGGACCTCGATGGCCCGCTCCGCCTCCCCGCGCTTCCCCTTGGGGACCCTCAGGTGATACGTCACGCGGATCCTGGTCACGAGGGCTTTCCCGTCGATGTTCTCGATGTCCCCCTCGACCTCCGAATGGACCTTCTCCGGATAGGCAGGGATCCCGCGCGCCTCCAGCGCGCCCGCCAGGGTTCCGGTGAGTCAGCCGGCGACGGAGGCAATGAGGTGGTCCAAGGTGGAGGGAACCTCCTCCTCAGGCGCGATCTTGTAAAAGTCTTTCAAGCCGCTATGCACCCCGTATTTCACCGGTTCGGGGAACGGCTCGATGTAGGCACGCCTGATCGGTCGTTTATCCTGATAGATCCTGATCTTCGAGGTGTAGATCAGCTCACTCATGGGTATCCTCCTCCTACCCCTTTCCTCACCCTCCCTCTTGAAAAGGGGAGGGGATGGGTGGGGGTGGGTCAGTGCGCTACGCCAGCCCGAACTTCCTTAAGGTTTTGACCTCCGGGGGCGTCGTTCTCAGGCTGACCACGAGAGCCATCAGGAAATTGAACACGAGCCCCCAGAACCCGGCGAAGATCCCTAGAGGGTGCTTCCACCCGGGAACGAAGAGGAACAGGGCGGCCAGGACCTCGCCGACGATCAGCCCCGAGAGGATCCCTACTTTGGTGGCTCGTCTCCAGTACAAGCCCAGGATGGCCCCGGGAAAGAACTGGGTGATGCCGCTGTAGCCCACCAGCAGGAGGTAGACCAAAAGAGATGGGGCGTAGAAGGCGAAGAAGACCGAGATCCCCAGGACCAGGATGGTCAGGCGCTGGATGATCCGGGCCACGTGCATCTCAGGGGCCCCCGGGTTGATCCAACGTTGATAGATGTTCCGGCCGAGGAGCCCAGCCGGGCACAAGGTGAGGGTATCGGCGGTGGACATGGCCGCGGCCAGGCCGCCGGCGCCGACCAGCCCTAAGAACCAGGGTGGGGTCGCCCTCTTCACGACCTCCAGGACTGCCAGGTCCGCCTCTTTCAAGTCGGGCACGATCAGGATGGCGGCGAACCCCAGGGTAGCGGTGATGGCCACGAGAAAGGTGTAGAAGGGAGCGAAGACGGCCGTGATCCTGATGCGGCGGTCGTCCCGGGCCGAGTACGTGTTCTGGAACAAATGCGGCCACATCCAGAACCCGAGGCCACTCATCAGGGTGGTGGAGGTGTACCAGGCATACCCTAAATCCCCTTTGGCCCCCGGCAGGGTCAGGTGCCTGGGGGACGTTTCCGCGAGCTGGCGAAACATCTGGCCCAAGCTTCCGAACAGGGAGGGGATGACGTAGACGATAGCGGCAATGGCCATGCCAAGCATCACGATGGCCTGGACGACGTTAGTCCAGGCGACACCTCGAAGCCCGCTGGTGTAAACGTAAAGCCCGGCGATGAGGAACGCCAGGAGGATCCCCCACTCCTTGGGCATGAGGCCGAAGCTGGCTGCGTTGAAGATCAATCCACCCGCCATGATCTGGAGCTGGAGGTACGGGATCATGTACAGGAATCCGAAGAGGGTCACGAACAGGCCGAGGATCGGGCTCTCGTACCGGCCCTCGAAGAAGTCCGGCTGGGTGATGTAGCCCTGGTCCCGGCCGACCCGCCAGATCTTGGGCCCGAGGAAGTAGAAGACGATGTAGGCGATGGCCGAGTAGGCCAGCGAATAGAAGATCGGGACCCCAAACCGAAAGGCCCACCCCCCTGCTCCGAGAAAGGCAAAGCCGCTGTAAATATCCCCCACCATCAAAAAATAGAGGAGGAAGAGGCCGAAGGCCCGCCCCCCGACGAGGTACTCGGAGATGCTGAAAGTCCCCTTTAACCTGGCCGCCACCCCGACCACCAACACCACCGCCAGGTACAGGAAGATCATGGATAAGGCCTGGGCTGCTGGCGACATCGCTCCCCTCTAAATCTTAAGGACCCAGTTTAAGAAGGCGAGGACGCCGATGGTGATGAAGACCCAGAGGACATGCCAGAACATGAAGAAGGGCATCCCCAAGACCATTGGTTCGATCCGGTTGACCAGGGCCGTCACCGGCCAGATGAATGCCGTGACGCAGATGATGGCCAGGATGAGGCCCCGTTTGACGTTTGCCCCAGGCATCCAGCCCCCCTCAGGCTACTCCGCATCGCGTTTCTTGACGATCTCGTAGAGCATCCAGGTGCCGAACTTCATGATCGAGACGTATGAGGGAATGACTTGAATTTAGCGCAGTTAGGGTGGCAACGCAAGGCAAAAGACAGCATCCGGTGACGGCGAAATGCAACCCTGGCGCAACCGGAAGCGGGGGCGTCACAGCCTGGAGGCCAAGGAGCCGCCCTCGGTGGAGATCGTGCCACCTGGAGGCCCAGAGCGTGTCAGACGGCCCATCCGAGGCCACCCCACCCCCCCCAGGCCGAGGGGTGGGTCAGGTCAACGTCTCATCGCCTTCACTCACAACCTGCCCAACCGGTCCCCCCTTCACCAAGAAGGGCAAGCACGGGAGATCCCATGAGCCAAGATCATGTTGACAAGAGCTGGACCCCTCCACCGGGGGGAGTGTTGGCCCGGATTTTTGCATGGCTCCAAGCTGAAGACCACTGCCGACGTGCTGACCCTCCTGGGCCGGCTCATCGGCCACACCCTGACAGGGGAGGTGGACCCAAAGATCGCCACCTCGGTAGGGTATCTGGCGGGGATCTTCTTGAAAGTCCTCGAACAAGTCGAACTGGGGGAGCGGGTGGAGGCCATCGAGCGAATCATCCTGGAACGCAAGCTCATCCACACGAAAGGAGGAGTTCGATGAGCGACACGCTGAAACGGCGGATTGACGCCTTAGAGGACCTCATGAAGCAGTATGAGGGGGGGATGACCCGGCACCAGTGGGCCACCCAGGTGGAGGCGTGGCAGGCCGAAGGCCGGGACCCGGCCTGGATTGAGGAGCAGGCGACCCGGACGGTCCTGGTCGATGTCGGGGTCAGCGGGACCGGGGAACCTCCGACGGTGGCCCGCTATCGTCACATGCTGGCCCTCCATGGGGCCTTGGGTATCCATAGCTGGGGTGACGACGAACCGGACTACTTCAAACCAAAGTGTGCAACGTGCGAAGCGCAAGATCCAGAGCACTTGGAAGCACTCCGGCGACGGGCCAGGGGTAACTGAAGAGCGGTTGGCGAATGAACGAGAGGGTATGTCAGTAAACTCTGATTTGCACCACAAACGGAGTTAACGGCTCGATTTGTTCTTCCATCGCGGACTGCTTTACCAAGTTCTTCCGTCTTCGTATTTCATCACCCTCCGGCAGCATAGAAATAAGCGTCTGTAGGTAGCTGGCCTGGCAAAATTGACGTTCTGGGGAATAATGCCAACATAGGCTAGAAATGACTCAACTCCTATCGCATGTCCGATGTGAACAAGTGGGGGTCTCATGGTGGAGGGCAAGAGCACATCCTGCCCC
>JACQHM010000161.1 GCA_016199025.1 Candidatus Methylomirabilota bacterium
AAGGGATACGGCTCGTCCGGGAGGAGGATGATCTCGGGCCGAAGCTCCTCGACCTCTTCCAATGTCACCTGGGGATACCGTTCGGGGTGATCCTCGAAGATATTCTCCCCCCCGCACACCCGGATCATATCGTGGACGTAGGTGTCCTGGTTGATCGTCATGTAGGGCCTCCGCCAGATGGGGCAAAACACCCTGGTGGGTCGCTTCCCTTTCGTCAACGCTAGGGTCTCCTGGTAGATCTCCTCGATGGGTCTGGCTATCCCCTCCGCCGCCTGCCACGTCGAAGTCAGCGCCCCAAGCTGACGGATCAGCGCAATCCCCCCCTCAACCGTTCGTGGATAGGTCACAAAGACCGGAACCCCTGCCATCTTCAAGGCCTCGACATCCTCCCTTCGATTCTCCTCGACGTTGGCGATCACCAGGTCAGGATTCAGGGCCAGGATCTTCTGAAGATCAGGGTTCTTCTCACCGCCGATTTTCTCTTTCTTGGCGACCCCTTCGGGAGGGTGCGTGCAAAACTTGGTCACCCCGACGATCCGCTCATCAAGCCCTAAGGCGAACAGAAGCTCGGTAACGCTGGGAATCAAGGAGATGATACGCTGAGGGGGTTTCTCAAAGGCAAGGGAGGTTCCAAGGGCGTCCAGGAAGGTCCGACGACTCATAAGAGGGGTTAGAGGTTAGAGGTTAGAGGTTAGAGGGGAGGAGGTTGAACCATAGAGGTTAATCCAGCCATTGGTAGAGGGTGTTCCGGCGCTTGGGGATGAAGCCGGCCTCCCGGATGACCCGCTCCATCTCCCCCTTCGAGGACATGAAGCCAGATCCACCGGCGGAGACCACCCGCTCCTCGAGGATGGTGCTCCCCAGATCGTTCACGCCATAGCGAAGGGCGATCTGGGCGATCTTCGGACCCTGGGTCAGCCAGGACGCCTGGATGTTCTCGACGTTATCCAGCAGGAGGCAGGCGACCGCAACGGTCCGGAGGTAATCGAAGGCAGAGGTCCGATGCCCACCCAGCTCGGCTCCGTCAGGCTGGTAGTTCCAGGCGATGAAGGCGGTGAAGCCTCCCGTCTCGTCCTGCAAGGCCCGGATCCTCAAGAGGTGGAGAACCCGCTGCTCGATGGTCTCCACGGAACCGAACATCATGGTAACCGAGCTTGGGAGGCCCAACCGATGGGCCGTCCGCATGACGGACAACCACTCGTCGGCCTTATCCTTCAAGGGGGCGATCTCTCGCCTCACCTCGTCCACCAAGATCTCGGCCCCGCCGCCCGGGATGGACCCCAGACCGGCCGCCTTGAGGCGTTTCAGCGTCTCCTCGACGTTTAAGTGGGCCAGCTTGGCGATGGAGAGGATCTCTGTCGGCGAGAGACCGTGGATGTGGACGGGGAACCGTTCTTTGATGGAGGCGAAGAGGTTTTCATAATAGCTTAAGCCTAAGGCGGGGTTTAAGCCTCCCTGGATCAGGACCTCAGTCCCACCTAAGTCCACCAACTCTTGGATCTTGCCGAAGATCTCATCCTTGGAGAGGACATAGCCCTCGGGGGAGCCGGGGGGACGGTAGAAGGCGCAGAATTTACAACGGACCCAGCAGACGTTCGTGTAGTTGACGATCCGGCCGATGACGTAGGTGACGATGTTCCCCGGGTGTTTCCTCTGCCTCACGTGATCGGCCAGAAAGGAGAGGGTCAACAGGTCACGGCTTCGGAAGAGGGAAACCCCATCCGCGGAGGAGAGCCGCTCCCCGTCCAGGACCTTCTCAACAATCGGCTCCAGGGCCGTGTCCTGCTCTCTCTGCATCCCTCACCTCTGGTGTGAGTTGGGGGTTGGGTCAGAGATGTGATGATAGAGGGCATCCCGCTCGACGGGCTCCCGTCCCGCCTCGGTGATCATCTCCAAGAGCTGCTGTCTCGTCAAGGCCTGCTTGTTCGATGAGGTGCCTAAGGCGTGGGTGATCTCGTACTCGACCACGGTCCCGTCGATGTCGTTGGCCCCGTACCAGAGGGAGAGCTGCGCAACGGATGGGGTGATCATGATCCAGAAGGCCTTGATGTGGTCGAAGTTGTCCAGCATGAGCCTGGCCACGGCGATCTCACGGAGGTCGGCCTCCCCCGCTGTCGGGGGGAGATGATCCAGCTCCGTGTTTTGGGGATCGAAGGCCAAGGGGATGTAGGCGAGGAACCCCTTGGTCTCATCCTGGAGCTCCCGGAGGCGGATGAGATGCTCCACCTTCTCAAAAGGAGCCTCGATATGGCCATAAAGCATGGTGGCGTTGGAGTGGAGGCCCACCTGGTGGGCCGCTTTTGCCATCTGAAGCCATCCATCGGCCCCGATCTTCAGGGGGAAGAGCTCCTGGTGAACCCGCTCGCTGAAGACCTCAGCTCCCCCGCCGGGGATCGAATCCAGGCCTGCCGCTTTCAGCTCCAGAAGAACCTCAGGAAGAGGTCGCTTGGCGACCTTGGCGATCTGGTACAGCTCGACCATGGTGAAGGCTTTGAGGTGGGCGCTTGGCCTGACCTCTTTGATGATCCTGACAAGATCCAGGTAATAGTTATAAGGAAGCTTCGGATTCACACCCCCCACCATGTGGATCTCCCAGATTGGGATGTCGAGGTAATCCAGGACCTTCTTCCTTACCTCTTCGGGGCTTAAGGTATAGGCCCTTGGGTCCCCGGGCAGGGCGTAGAACGAGCAGAAGCGGCAGAATTTGTTGCAAATGTTCGTGTAGTTCAAGTGTTGGTTCCGGACGTAGTAGGCAACGTTTCCGTGCTTCCGCTCCCGGAGCAGGTTGGCCAGATACCCCACCGCTGTCAGGTTCGGCTCCTGGTACAACCGGACCCCCTCTTCGAAGGAGAGATGCTCCCCTGCTGAGACCTTCTCGTAGAGGTCAGCCAGGGAAGAGCGACGGATCAGCCGCTCCATGGTCAAACGCCTCACTCCCCGATGAGCTGGAGCTCCAGATCCCGCTCCCGAGGGCCATCCAGCTCGGCAAAGATGATGCTCTGATAGCGTCCCAGGACCAGATCCCCGCCGGAGACCCCGAGGGCCAGGTTCCGCCCCAACAACATTGCCCGGAGGTGCGAGGCGGCGTTGTGCCGGTCGCAGTCGGAGTAGCGGGGGTCATTGTGGCGCCATCCGTCCCGCTCCTGGATCAGGCGGCCCAGGAGGAGCTTGAGGTCATGGAGGAGGGCATCCTGGAACTCATTGACGAACAGGGCCACCGTTGTGTGGAGGGAATTTAACAGCAGGATCCCCTCTTTGATATCGTACTTCGCCAGACAATCCTTCACCTTCTTGGTGATGTCGTGGAACTCGACCTTTTCCGCCGTGACAAGACGGATGGTCTCCCGAGCGATCCTCATACGTCCCCCTCCTTACCCCCTCTTCACCGAGGGGTTCGAAGCTGAAAGATCTTGCACGTTTGAACCTTCCACCACCGGGTTAGGGGACACCGGAATCTCCTGGAGGTCCAACCCCTTCAAACGACATAGGCGGACTGCCTGGTCCCACAGCCTCCTCCGATCCTCCTCCCGAAGATAGGAAACGCCCAGCTCTTTCAAGTGAAGGCCGGAAAAGCCGTGGTAGTCAGAACCCCCGGTCGCAAGGAGCCCGAGCTCCTCGCTTAAACGTCGATAGTGGGCAATCTGGGAGGGGGTATGGTCAGGGTGGTAGACCTCCAGACCGACGAGTCCCTTGCCCGCTAAGCTCTTGATGACCCGGTCTCCGTTGTAGAGGCCCGGGTGGGCCAATGTCGGAAAGCCTCCTGACTGCTTAATTCTTTCCATCGCCTCCTCAGCCGGGAGATGCGGGCGCTCCACAAAGGCAGAAGCCCCCTGCTTCAGGTAGCGGTCAAAGGCCTCAGAGATACCCTTGACGTAGCCATGCTTCACCAAGACCTGAGCCAGGTGAGGGCGGCCAACGGAACCTTCGGCCCCCACTGCCAAGACCTCCTCCATGTCCACCTGGATGCCAAGATCTGCCAGCCTGGCGATCATCTTCCTCAGGCGATCGATCCTGGCCGCCTGAGACCTCTCGAGAAACGCGGCGAAGCGGGCATCGGAAGGATCAATAAAGTGCCCCAAGAGGTGGATCTCCAGATCCCCGGCGGAGGCGGTGACCTCCACCCCCGGGATGACTTGGAGGCCGACCCTTCGGCCCTCGTCCAGGGCTTCCTCCAACCCAGCGGTGGTATCGTGATCCGTGACGCTTAAGAGGGCAAGGCCTTTCCGACGGGCTTCCCGCACGAGCTGGCGAGGCGGCAGGACACCGTCGGAGGCGGTGGTGTGGCAATGGAGATCGATGTTCATAAAGTCCCCTTTCGGTCAACGGAGAAGTGCTCACTCGAAAAATGCATATACTCCTTTTCGACCCGAGTTGTCAAGGAAATAAATGCAGACATCGTTTGACTTTTCAGGTGTTGTCTGAGAACCCCTAGAAAGGGAGCATGTCCCCAGAGAGAGCCAAGGCTTTCTTGGACCGTTCCCCGCCTGTTACCCGGTACTCGTGGGTTGTGCCAACGACCTGCTCCCCTCTCCGTGACACGACGGCCGACAAAGGGATGGAGATGACATCCCGCTGACGATCGACGATGATGTCGAGGGTCGCCATCAAACCCGGCCTCAGGCGCTGATCCTTCTCTTCGATCTCCACCGTGACATCGAGACCTTGATCTTGGGGTCAGTCCCGGCACGAGTTTGCTTGAGTCTCGCGAGTGTGCTGATCTCTATATAGACGCTACGGCAAGACATGGATTTTGAATGCTCAACCGGTCTGGGGTAAGGGAGAGATTCGTCCCTTGTTCCAAAAGTAGCCAAACTTCTCCAGGAAGTTGACGACATGCGGCTTAGCTTGCTGATAGTCGCCCTCGATGGCGTTGCTCAGATCCGCCAGCGTCACGTGCCACCGATGATGCCTGACTTCCTCCTTCACGGACTTCCATGTCGGCTCCCTCGGATTCTCTTCGGGCGTGTAGGCTGGAAAGTCTCTCACCGGCTCTACGCCCCCCCCCCAACCCGCCCCTGAAGCAGGTCGCGAATGGCAAAGGCCGGTCTCCGGCGGCTGACCCTCCACAGCCTCCGGCACACTTACGCCTCACTCCTCCTGAAACGAGGGGAGTTCGTGGTCCACGTCAAAGAGCAGCTTGGGCACAGCTCGATCCAGGTCACCGTTGATATGTACGGCCACGGTCCCTGGGGCGCACCGGGGGGCGGTCGAAGCCCTCGCTGACGCTACCGGACGCAACCTAATCCGTAACCAAACACGATGAGGGGTTAACGCCTGAAGCGCTAACCCCTCGAAAGGATTGGTGGGCCCAGGAGGATTCGAACCTCCGACCAACTGATTATGAGTCAGCTGCTCTACCGCTGAGCTATGGGCCCCATGGGCTTTGTTTTACAGCACTTGCGAAGCTGACTCCACTCGAATCACCTCGCTGGTGTCAATTCTAGTGCCAGTTCGCCCAGAAGTCAACCGCTCCACGGCCTGCCCAGACCTTCCCAAAGAAACACTTGTTCAGGTGAGGAAAGTTCAAGGGACGAAAGGGGTGGAGGGAGAGAAGGAAGCCGAGGAGGAAATTCGAGAAAAATTCTTGAAACGACGCGGCCCACCTCGTACGCTGAAGGAGTCATGGAACCCCGGAGCTTTGGACCTCCAGGAGACGAGGTGGGCTTATGAGAGAGGA
>JACQHM010000016.1 GCA_016199025.1 Candidatus Methylomirabilota bacterium
CCGGAAGACGTTGTTCTTGTGCAGATTCAGGCGGGCAGCCAGCTCCGTCACCCCTAGCTCATCCTCGTTATAATTAAACGCCTCCAGGATGTCCAGCGCCCGGTTGACCGACTGAATGATGTATTCAGCTTTTGCTTTCCTTCTCCGAGGCTCCACCATTTTCCACCTCGCTAAGCCAGATCTGATGAACTTTTAGGGGAAAAAATAAAAAAATGTTCTATTTTTGTCAAGAGAAAAATGCACGCTTGTTCCGGAACAGCCCTTTTCTCACCGCTTCTGTGTTTAACATGCCGCAAGCCGCTGAGATGTCCCACCCCCGGCTCTCCCGGAGGGTGGCCGTGTAGCCCTGATCGTGGAGGACCTGCTGGAAGGCCAGGAGGCGCTCGCGGGAGGGCCTCTTGAAGGGGATCTCAGGAGCCTCGTTCAGGGGGATCAGGTTGATCTTGCACCGGAGGCCTTGGAGGAGCACCGCCAACTCCTTCGCGTCCTCGATCCGGTCGTTCACTCCGTCCAAGAGGACATACTCGAAGGTAAGTCGGCGCCTGGGGGGGAGGGGATACGCCCGGCAGGCTTCCAGAAGCTCCTTCAAAGGGTAGCGCCGGTTGATGGGGACCAACTGATCCCGGAGGTCGTCTGTCGGGGCATGGAGGGAGATGGCCAGGTTCACCCCGATCCCCTCCTCCCCCAGCTTTTCCAGCGCCTTCGGCAAGCCCACCGTGGAGAGGGTAATCCGCCGGGGGGAGAAGGCGAGGCCCTCCTTCTCCGTCATGACCCGGAGCGCCTTCACCGTCGCCTCGTAGTTGTGGAGGGGCTCTCCCATCCCCATAAGGACGAGGTGGGTGATCCGCCCCTCACTTTGAAGCCTTTCCTGGAGGGCGGGGATCTGGCCGATGATCTCCCAGGCCTCCAGGTGCCGCTGGAAGCCCATCACCCCTGTCAAGCAGAAGGCACAGGCCAGGGCGCAGCCGGCCTGGGTGGAGAGGCAGGCCGTCATCCGATCCTCGTCGGGGATCAGGACGCTCTCGATCTGCTTCCCGTCTTCTAAGCCGAAGAGAAACTTCCTCGCCCCGTCCCGGGAGCGATCCTCCTGAAGAACGGAAAGCAGCTTCAAGGTGAAGCGTTCCGCGAGCGAGTGGCGAAGGGCTTTGGGGAGGTTCGACATGTCCTCGAAGCTCCCCACCTGCCTCTTGTAGATCCACTGGAAAATCTGAGCCGCCCGGTACCTCAGCTCGCCCATCTCCTGAAGCGCGTGTTCCAGCTCAGCCCGGGTGAGCCCTTTGACCTCAAGGGACGGCCTCACCATTCCCCTTTCAACGCGAGCTGCCTGAACCACGGGCCTCCTCCAGAAGCTTCAACTGGCGCTCTGCTTCGGTCTTAAGGGGCGTCTCAGGGGCCAGCTCCACGACCCTCTGAAACGCCTGCTTGGCCTCATCTCGCTTCCCTGCCCGGAGGTAAGCGTATCCCAAGCTGTGGTACGCCTTCGGCAGGTCCGGGTTCAGCCTGACCGACTCTTTCAGCTCCTCAATGGCTTCCTCCACCTTCCCCTGCTGGAGGTAGGCTGTCCCCAGGCGTTCGTGGGCCTCCGCCGACTGAGGGGCAATGTCCAGGGCCCGCCTGAACTCCGCTATGGCCTCGTCCACCCGCCCCTGGACGAGATAGACGCTCCCTACATTCAGATAGGACCGGTCGGGGGTGAGGTAGCGGGGGTTCACCAGGGCTTTTCGAAAGGCGGCGATGGCCTCCTCAAGACGGCCCGTCTGGAAATAGGCGGTCCCCAGGTTGTTGGAGGCGTCAGAGAAATTGGCATCAAGCTGGACGGCCTTCTGGAACGAGGCGATGGCGAGATCGAACCGTCGGTCCTGGAGGAGCGCCAGGCCCAAGGCGTGGTGGGCCTGGGGGTCACCGGGGGTCAGCTCGACAGCCTGAGAGAGCTCCTGGATGGCCATCTTCACATCGCCGCCAAGGAGATGGGCCACCCCGAGCTCGTAATGGCTCTGGGAGGCCTGTTCCTTCCTCACCTGCGCTTCTGGTCCGGCGCAGGCGCTCACAAGAAACGCCAGGCAGACGAAAAAAAGACGCCTCATCAAAGCCTCCTTGGCGAAGACGGCGGGGGGAGGTTATCCCCCTTGCCGGTATCGTCGCACAGCCCGTTCGTGCTCCCCCAGGGTCGAGGAGAAGAAGTGGGTACCATCGTTCCTGGAGACGAAGTAGAAGAAACTGACCCGGGCCGGGTAGAGGGCCGCCTCGAGGGAGGAGCGGCCGGGGTTGGCGATCGGGCCGGGAGGGAGTCCACGGTGGAGGTACGTATTGTAGGGAGATTCCACAGCCAGGTCGGCCCGGGTAAGTTTCCCCTTGAACTTGGAGAGGGCATAAATCACCGTGGGGTCCGCCTGGAGCGGGATCCCCTGCCGCAAACGGTTATGAAAGACCGCAGAGATCAAGCGGCGCTCCGCCTCCACCTTGGCCTCCTTCTCGATCAGGGAGGCGAGGGTCACCGTTTCCCTCATCGTCATCCCCAGGGCCGCCGCCCGGTTCTGCTCGGCCGGCCCGAAGTATCGCTTGAACCTGGCGACCATCATTCGGATGATTTCCCCCTCCGACATCCCTTTATGGAGATAGTAGGTGTCAGGGAAGAGATAGCCTTCCAGGGAATCCCCCTCCATATCATGTTGACGCGGCAGGGTCCGGTCGAAGGCGAGGGCGAGGAACCGACGCGCGTCGGCCAAACCTTGGGCGGCCAGGGTCCTGGCGATCTCCCTGGCCGTGAAGCCCTCGGGGATCACCACCGGATGGATGACAACATCTCCTTTCCTCAGCTTCCCCAGGACCTTCAGGAGGGACATCCGGGGGCTCAGCATATACTCCCCGGGTTTAAGCCGCGTATAAGACCCTTCGGAGAAGGCAGCCAGGAGGAAGAGGAGACGGCTCCGGATGATCCCCTCTTTCTCTAGGAGAGTGGCAATCTCCCGGGCCCCGGAACCCGGCCTGATATAGACAGTCTGGGTTGTCCCCCAGGGCCAAGGGGCGATGGAGGCCATGACCCACAAGGCAGCCGCCCCAAAGAGGAGAGGCATCACCCTCCTGGACGGGATGGGGAACCTACCCGACATGACCCTCCTCCTGGGGAGGACGGCTGTCCAAGTACCCCTGGAGGATCAGGACGGCGGCGACCCGATCCACCACCTGCCGCCGCTTCTTCCTTCGGACGCCGGCTTCGATGAGGAACCGTTCCGCCGCCTTCGTGGTCCATCGCTCGTCCCAAAGGACCGTCTTGGTGTGAAAGCGTGTCTCCAGCATCCGGGCGAAGGTGGAGGCGGCTTCTGCCTCCTCGCCCCAACGCCCGTCTAAATGGCGGGGAAGGCCGACGACGACTTCCTGGACCTGGAACTGCCGGATGAGTTCCCCCAACGCGGCCAGATCCTCCTCGGGCTCTCCTCTGGTAATGGTGGGGAGTCCCTGGGCGGTCAGGCCCAGCTCATCGCTGACCGCCAGCCCAATGGTCTTTTCCCCCAGGTCAACCCCTAACACCCTCGACATCCTCGACATCCCTCTTGACCGGCGGATGAAAATCTGGAGAATGGAAGATAATCTTCCCCTTCGATAGGAGAAACGGTGAAGAAACGAGCGGTGAAGCGGAGGCTCCTTGACATCTACGGGCGCCTCTTTCGCCACTTTGGCCCCCAGGGGTGGTGGCCCGGGACGAGCCGCCTGGAGGTCATTGTCGGCGCCATCCTCACCCAGAATAC
>JACQHM010000178.1 GCA_016199025.1 Candidatus Methylomirabilota bacterium
ACCGGGGATGTCTTCGGCTCCCGCCGCTGCGACTGTGGACCTCAGCTTTCCCAGGCCCTCCAACTCATCGCCAAAGTTGGACAGGGGATCCTCCTCTATATGCGCCAAGAAGGGCGGGGGATCGGGTTTGCCAACAAGATCAGGGCCTACGAGCTTCAGGATCAGGGCCTGGATACGGTTGAGGCCAATGAACGGTTGGGTTTCAAACCCGACCTTCGCGATTATGGGGTCGGGGCCCAGATCTTGGTGGACCTGGGTGTCTCCAGGATCCGCCTCTTGACGAATAACCCCCGGAAGCTCGTAGGGTTGGAAGGGTATGGCCTCCGGATCGTGGAGCGGGTCCCCATTGAGGTCGAACCGACCCTGGACAATCTGGAGTACCTCCAAACCAAGCAACAGAAGCTGGGCCATATCCTCGACTTGGATGTGTAGGCCTTGAAGGAGGAGCGATGCCGCCGAAGGTCACGGAGGGAGGCCTTTCTGCCCGAGGACTGAAGTTCGCCATCGTCGTGAGCCGGTTCAACGAGTTCATCACCTCTCGGCTCCTGGAGGGGGCCATCGATACCCTGCTCCGGCATGGAGGGGAGGAGGATCTGATCGAGGTCTTCAGGGTCCCAGGGGCTTTCGAGATCCCCACCACGGCCAGGAAGCTTGCCCAATCTGGCCGCTATGATGCTGTCATCTGCCTGGGGGCTGTGATCAAAGGGGAGACCCCTCACTACGAGTACGTCGCGGGGGTCGCGACTCAGGGGATCGCCCAGGCGGGTCTGGAGACCGGGGTCCCGGTGATCTTCGGCATCATCACCGCCGGGACGCTCGAGCAGGCCATCGAGCGGGCGGGAGCCAAGGCGGGGAATCGAGGCGGTGAGGCGGCGACCACGGCCATCGAGATGGCCAACCTTTTTGCTCAACTCAAGTAATTTGCCATGGGGAAACGTAGGCGGGCAAGGGAGCTGGCTCTCTCCCTGCTCTATCAATTGGAGTTCCACCCCCACGATGCCGAGGAGGCGATGAAGGTCTTCTGGAAGGACCATCCCGCCTCGCCGGAGATCAAGGCCTTTGCCGAGGATCTTGTCCGTGGGACCTTAGAGCAGCGAGAGGTCATCGATCAGCTCATAGCCTCGTATGCCCAACACTGGCGCCTCTCAAGGATGGCGGTCATCGATCGCAATATCCTCCGGATGGCCCTTTATGAGCTCCTCTGGAACGAGGAGACCCCCGAAAAGGTCATCATCAACGAAGCCATCGAGCTGGCCAAGACTTACGGCGCCGAAGAGTCCGGACGATTCGTCAACGGGATGTTAGACCAAATCAAGCCCTTGAGGGGGAAGGTTCTGCCTACTTCTACTGGACCGTAGCCCCTTCGTCTAAGGGGCCCAATGCTTAAGATATACCGTCTAGGGGATGCAGCGGAGATCCTGAAGAGGAAACAGGCCATCCCTCCGGGGGTCCCGGCTCAGGTGTGGGGCGATGTTTTGGAGCAAAGCAAGGTAGGGCTTCTTCGTCTCCCAAAATTCTTCTGGGTGGACGAGGAGACCAAGATGGTCTTGGACGGCCTAGGCGATCCCCTGAAACCTCTCTTCGCCATAGATGGTGAGAAGATCCCGATCTTCTCTCTAAAGCCTCCCGAGGGGAGGGAGGGTTACCCGTCTGAAACCTCCGTCAGGGTAAGAGTCATCGCTGGCCACGGCATCGGCGTCGCCTGGCTCCAATGTGACCCAGGAGAGGCACGGCTTCTTCATGAACCATCCTCGCCCCGGGATGCCTTCTTCTTCCTAAAAAGGGTCGGTTTCCATGCCACCCACCTCTGGCGCCTCTTTCGTTCAAGGGAAGATGCCCGCTGGTTCGTGAATACGTACTCCCCCGAAGATCCCCAGGCATCCACCTGGCCCGACCTCCTGCCCGCAGACGACTTCGAGGACTTCCTCAGGCGTTATCGTCTTCCATAGGATCCTCTGCTTGCTGCGCTTTGACCCCCTCCCCTTCCGGATCCCAGTGGAACGGCATCGGCTCCCAAAGGTCGCACACCATGAAGGGCTCGATCTCGCCGCTGACCATGAGGCAGGAACGGAGCTCAGGTTGGAAGGCCTGGCAGTGCCCGCACTGCTTCATGGTACCCTTTCGCTTCGCCGGGCGATAGCTGACCTCAGCCTTGAGACGTGTTCCCATTCTAAACAAGACTGCCTATCTTGTCACCTTGAGTGAGGCGAAGGGTCTCATCTGTGCTTGAGACGGCAAGATGCTTCGCTTCGCTCAGAATGACAGATGTCCAGGCTAAAGAACAGAGGTAGGAGAAAAGGATAAGGGAAGATTGGAGAAAAACCCTGAAGACTCGTCTCCCCAGATGACATGAGCGGGCACGTCCTGAAGGAGACCTCCTCACCAGGACCGGGATGGCCATGGCTTGAAGGGGTACCTGGCCTGAGGGTCCGTCCTACTCCTCGTACCTCTGAAGGACCAATGTCGCGTTCGTCCCGCCGAAGCCAAAGGAGTTGGAGATGGCGACCCGGACATCGGCCTCCCGGGACTTATTGGGGACATAGTCCAGGTCGCAGTCAGGATCAGGATACTCGTAGTTGATGGTCGGTGGGATGATCCCACGAACGATGGTCAGGATGGTTGCCACAGCCTCGATACCACCTGCGGCCCCAAGGAGGTGCCCGGTCATGGACTTGATGGAGCTCAGGGGGAGGCGGTAGGCATCCTCCCCGAAGACTGCCTTGATCGCCTGGCTCTCGTTCAAGTCCCCCGCCGGGGTGGAGGTCGCATGGGCGTTGATGTAGTCGATCTCCTGGGGCCTGAGGTTGGCATCCTTCAACGCCATCCTCATGGCCCGGACTGCCCCTTCACCGTTTGGGGCAGGCGCCGTGACGTGGTAGGCGTCGGCTGACATCCCATAACCCTTGACCTCGGCATAGATCCTCGCCCCTCTTGCCAAGGCGTACTCAAGGGCCTCTAAGACGACAATCCCGGCTCCCTCGCCAACGACGAACCCGTCTCGCTCCCGATCGAAGGGCCGGCTGGCCTTCTCGGGTTCGTCGTTCCTAGTCGAGAGCGCTTTCATGGCGGCGAAGCCACCGATGGTCAGAGGGGTGATCACTGCTTCGCTTCCCCCAGCGAGCATCACATCGGCGTCCCCTCTTTGGATGATCCTGAAGGAGTCACCGATGGCGTGACTCCCAGTGGCACAGGCGGTGGAGACGCAAGAGTTCGGACCTTTTAACCCCAGGCGCATGGAGAGTTGACCGGACGCCATATTTGTGATGATAGAGGGGACGAAGAAAGCGCTGATACGACCCGGCCCTCTCTCCAGGAGGACCTTGTGCATCTCCTCGATGATAGGAAGCCCTCCCATCCCCGTCCCCACGAAGACCCCGATCCGCTCCCGGTTCGAATCGTCGATCTTCAGCCCAGCGTCCTGAACGGCCATGAGGCCGGCAGCCAGGCTATAGTGGACGAAGAGGTCCATCTTTTTGACATCCTTCTTCTCCACGTGGGCCAAGGGGTCGAAGCCTCTGACCTCGCCGGCGATTTGGCAGTCATGACGGCTGGCGTCGAAGCGGGTAATCCTGCCGATCCCTGAGGCCCCCTTGATCAGGCTTTCCCAAAAGGCCTCTACCCCGATCCCCACAGGGGTGACGGCCCCCAAGCCGGTGACGACCACACGCCTCATTTTCAGGTCCATTCCCTACGTCCTCGCTTTGATATACTCGATGGCGTCCTTCACGGTCACGATCTTCTCAGCGTCCTCATCGGGGATCTCAATACCGAACCCCTCCTCGAAGGCCATGACCAGTTCCACCGTGTCCAATGAGTCGGCGCCCAGGTCCTCGATGAAGGAGGCCTCCGGCGTCACCTCCTCGTCGTCAACCCCAAGCTGTTCAATGATGATCTTCTTGACCCGTTCCTCGGTCTGTGTCGTCGCCACTAGAAGTTCACCTCCTTTGCCCCTGCGGCTTCACCGCCGGTCGGGATGCGTTGCCTCAGGCCAGCCTTCAAGTCGTCGCCGAAGCTTTAGCGAGGCGACGACGCTCTACCCCCCCTTTACATCCACATGCCACCGTTAATATGGATCACCTGTCCCGTGATGTAACCCGCCTCCTCGGAGGAGAGGAAGCAGACACACGCCGCGACATCCTCAGGGGTCCCGAAACGTCCCAGGGGAATCCTAGCCAGGATCGATAACCTGAGATCCTCATGGAGGGAGCCGGTCATGTCGGTGGCAATGAAACCGGGAGCGATGGCATTCACCGTGATTCCCCGCGACGCCACCTCCCGGGCAGCAGCCTTGGTGAGCCCAATGAGGCCTGCCTTGGACGCGACGTAATTCGCCTGGCCGACATTCCCCATGACCCCAACGACAGAGGTAATATTGATGATCCGGCCGCTTCGCTGCTTGAGCATCGGCTTCAAAGCAGCCCGGATACAATAGAAGGCACCGCTCAGGTTCACTGCCAGGACCTGCTCCCAGTCTTCGTCCTTCATCCTCACCAGGAGAGTATCCTTGGTGATCCCGGCGTTGTTGACCAGGATGTCGAGCCGGTCGAACCGGTCAAGGCAGGCCTGGATTAGAGCGGCTACCTCATCCGGGTGCCCCACATCGGCCTTAACCGCTATGGCATCTACGCCAAGGCCCTTTGCCTCCTCCGCAACCAAGTGAGCCTCATTGAGGCTTCGGGCACAGGCAACGAGGGAGGCCCCTTCCCTGGCAAGGGCAAGAGCCACTCCTCGCCCGATCCCTCGTGAGCCCCCTGTCACAAGGGCCACCTTGTCTTTCAGCTTCATATCGAACAGCCTCAGGCTGCAAGAGATTCAAGCAATAGATTTGAGATATCAACCTATCCCCTTTAAAACATTGACCGTCGTATGAAGACTCGTGGTATCATCAACGTGGTAAGTCGAGGCCCCCCGTTCGATCCGCTTGATGAGACCAGAGAGAATCTGTCCCGGCCCTACCTCGACAAAGATCCTAACCCCTTCCTGAGTCAAGCGTCTGATGGACTCCTCCCAAAGGACTAGAGACGTCACCTGGCGCACCAGGGCATCCCGCACCTCTCTCGCCGTGGTAATGAACTCTGCGTCAACGTTAGTAATTAAAGGGATCTTGAGATCTTCAATGATAACCCCTTGTAAGAATTGGGCGAGCTTCTCAGAAGCTGGTTGAATAAGGGTACAGTGGAAGGGGGCGCTTACCTGGAGGAGTTTTGCCCTCCCGCCCTTCGCCTGGGCGAACCGTACCGCGGCTTCGACCGCCTTCACTTCGCCGGCTATGACCACCTGGCTGGGTGCGTTCACGTTGGCCATCTCCACCACCCCGGAGGAAGCCGCCTCCTGGCAAACCGCTTGGACAACCTCCCGTGAAAGGCCCAGGATCGCCGCCATCGCCCCTTGTCCTGGTGGGACGGCCTCCTGCATGAACAGTCCCCGTTTCCTGACGATCCGGATAGCATCGGTGAACCGGAAGGCACCTGCCGCGACCAAGGCAGAATATTCGCCCAAAGAATGGCCTGCCACGAAATCAGGTTCGATCCCCTCGGCTCTCAGGGCAAAAAAGGCGGTGAGGCTGACCAAGAGGATCGCCGGCTGGGCATTGGCTGTGAGGGTAAGTTCCCATTCGGGACCTTCGAGACAGAGCCTCTCCAAATCGAGGCCGATGGCGTTGGACCCTTCCTGGAAGAGCTCTTTGGTCCGAGGAAGGTGGTTGGAAAGGAGATCTTTCCCCATCCCCACGTGTTGGGATCCTTGCCCCGGAAACACGAAAGCGATTTTACCGTTAAAAGCCATCTGTCCCTATTACCAACGGATGAGCGCCGATCCCCATGTCAACCCGCCACCGAAGGCACCGAGGAGGACTAAGTCTCCACGCTTCAGACTCCCATTCCTTACCGCCTCGTCCAAGGCGATGGGGATCGAGGCCGATGAGGTATTGCCATAGCGATCGATGTTCACATAGACTTTCTCGATCGGCAGGGAGAGCCGTTGGGCTACGGCATGGACGATACGGGCATTGGCTTGGTGGGGGATGAAGAGATCCACATCAGAAACGTCGTACCCGTTCACCTTGAGGGCGGTGATCGCCGCTTCCTCCATGGCGCGGACGGCCATCTTGAAGACCTCATTGCCATTGGGCATCTTAATCTTGTGGAGGTTTTGATGAATGATTTCGACCGAGATAGGGTGGCGGGAACCGCCGCCAGGCATCATCAGCTCCTGCCATCGGGAGCCATCGGCGTAGAGGTGCGTGGAGAGGATCCGGGCCTCCCCGGTCGTCTTCTGGAGAACGACCGTACCAGCCCCGTCGCCGAAGAGGATGCAGGTGTTTCTGTCCGTCCAATCGGTGATCTTGGAGAGGGTCTCGGCTCCGGTCAGGAGGACCGTCCTGAAGCTCCCGGAACGGAGCATGGCGTCCGCAACGGAGAGTCCATAGATGAAACCGGAACAGGCCGCCGAGATATCCATAGCGGCAGCGTTCTTAGCCTGGAGAGCATCTTGGAGGAAGCAGGCCGTGGAAGGAAACGGCATGGTAGGGGTCACCGTCCCCACCAGGATGAGGTCAAGATCCAATGGGCCCACCCCGGCGGCCTCCATGGCCTTCCAGGCAGCCTTCAGGGTGAGATCAGAGGTCGCCTCGTCCTCCCGGGCGATATGCCGCTCGATGATCCCCGTCCGGGTCCTAATCCATTCATCACTCGTATCCACCATGCGTTCAAGATCGAAGTTGGTCAAGCAACGTTCCGGGACATAGGAACCGGTGCCCGCCACCTTGCTGAAGTACATATCCCCTCCTTCAGCCCGACGCGATCCCTTCGCGGATGTGGTGGATCACATGGTTCTGGACACACTCGGATGCAACCCGGATGGCGTTCTTGAT
>JACQHM010000165.1 GCA_016199025.1 Candidatus Methylomirabilota bacterium
CTGTCTTTGTCTCTGTCTCTGTCTTTGTCTCTGTCTCTGTCTTTGTCTCTGTCTCTGTCTCTATCCCTGTCTCTGTCTTTTCACTCCTCACGCCGCACTCCTAACTGTTTCGCCGTCTCCACCGAGGTGAGGATGACCTGGAGGCCTAAAAAGATCAGATCCACATCGGCCACCGAGAGGGTTACTTCCCCGACGAGGACGATCCCTTTGTTCAGGACCCGATCCAGGGTTTCCAGAAGGGTGATCTGGCGGTACTTCACAAGATCAGCTTGCTTCGCAGGCATCGCGTTCCACCGTCGGAGCGAAGTGGTAGGGGGGCCAGGGCCCTGTGGCCAACAACTCGAAGCCCTCGGCCTTGTAGGCGCTGTTCCAGCGGGTGAGCATAGCGAGGAAGCCCTTGACCTGGTCCTTGGTGACGAGACAGGCCAGATGGAGGATCATCTCCTGCCGCCTCCCGGTGGCCTGGCGGGGGAGGGGAGGCTTCCGGACCAGGTCCACGACCTTTCGGCTGATGACGTCCTCCGCGGACCGGACCAGCTCCGCCTCCCTCGCCTCCACTTTCGCCGAGGCCAGCTCCTCCAGCCTTTTCCTCGCCAAGAAGGCCCGGCCCGGAGACTGCAGGCCCTGATCCTCCGAGAGGCGGCACAGATCAGGGTCCTTGCCTACCATGAACTCCTGGAGACGACGTCGGTCGGAGAAGCCTTTGACCCCCCACTCCTCCTTGTCTTCAAGGTACACGAGGCCCTCTTGGAGCTTCGCGGCGTTCTCCTGGAGCATCCTCTTTACCCCTTCGGGGCTCAAGAAGATGGTGCCGAACCGCATGGGCAGGATCGGGGCTTCCGCCATGGCCGTCTCGACGATCCGTTCGTGATGCCGGACCTTCTCCTCCATCCACTGAGGGTCCTCCAGATGCCGCCGGAGGGGTTCCGCCCCGAACTCCTCGAGGGGAACTATGCTGGCCAGGGCCGCCAGGCCCTCCTCGACGATCACAACCAGCGCAGAGCGTCCATCAACGCCCACCAGGGGTGGGAAGGGGGCGGAAGAGGGGAGGATGCCGTACAGGTACCATCCCACCACCTGAGCGGACGGTGAGGAGTGAGGGGTGAAGGGTGGGGGGTTGGGTTGAACAGCTCCGCTGGGAATGTTCCCTTCCATCTGCTTCCTCTTTCCTTCCCCCGAATGCCTCACTCCTGCCCTAGTGGAAGGGAAGCCGGTGGATGAGGTAGTTCACCCGGATGTCCTTTGGAAGGAGTTGATCCACCTGGTGCAGCATTCCGAGGAAGAGGACGCCGGTTTCCCCCTCCTTTAAGGTTTCATCAATCCGCCGGCTGATGAAGAAATCACGCTCGTTAAGAATCCTAGCACTCTCCCGGGCATAGCGGGCCTCGGCCGCTTCTCGTTCGGCCTGGCTCTTGGCCCGGGCGAGGCTGGCGATGTAATGGTATTCCTCCACCAGGAGCGCCGGATCCTCCGTCCCTTCCAATGTCGCCCCTCGTTCGACCAGCTCCAGGACGAGGGCGTAGTTCTTGCTCCCCTTTCGGGCCACCTCACGGGCGATTTCTACCTCCCTTCCACAAACAGGGAGGCCATCCTGGTAGACCCGGAGTTTGTGGTCATCGAGGTCCATGGCGAAGAGCCGCGCCCGGATCCCGTCCCAGATCTCCTCGATGACCTGCCGGCTCCTGGACCACCTCACTTCCCCATATTGCTTGATGTACTCGTCCTTGAGCGCCTCGGCTTTTGACCCCATGTCCGCCATCGTATGGACGATGGGAACGTAGAGCAAAGACCGCATCCCGTCCCTCAGGCCCTTCGCGAAGGGGGGACGGCTAGCTGACCCAGGTGCTCATCGGCGACCTGGAGCAGGAGCGCCAGGCTACAAGGCTTGCCGAGATAGTCACTGGCCCCCAGTGCCATCGCCTCTCGGGCTGTCTCGACGTCAGGATACGCGGTGACGATCACCACCCTGGCCCTGGCATCCTTCTCCTTAATCCTCCTTAAGGTCTCGATCCCATCCATCCCGGGCATCTTCAGGTCCAGGAAGATCACATCTGGACGTCCCTTCTCGAGAGCGGCCAGGGCCTCATAGCCGCTTCCCACGGCGGCGACCGTGAACCCTTCAAGGCTGAGGGCCTCCTCGAAAAACAGGCGGACCTCCGGTCGGTCGTCCACCACCATGATCGTGCCTCTCCGCTTTCCCATCATGGCCGCCTCCCCACAAGTCTCAGGGCCCTCTGGAAGTGCTCCATCGTGAGGGCGAACCCCGGAAAGCCGGATCCCTCGCCGGCCGGATGGCTCTCCAGGTATTCCCGGATGACCAGCATCGTGGCCTTCTGACAGACGGCCTCGATCTCAGCGCCGCTCACGCCTTCCGTCCCCCTGGCCAAGGAGGGGAGGTCCACGTCCTGGGCCAAGGGCCTGCCCCGGGTATGGACCTTTAAGATCTCCAGCCTTGCTCCCTCATCGGGCAGAGGGATCTCGATCAGGGAATCGAACCGGCCCGGCCTGAGGAGGGCTGGATCCACCATGTCCAACCGGTTGGTGGCCGCCAGGACCACGACCCCCCGGAGCTCCTCGATCCCGTCCAGCTCGGTCAACAGTTGGCTGATGACCCTCGCCGTCACCCCCGAATCTCCCCGCTCCGACCGGACGGGGGCGATGGCGTCCAGCTCGTCAAAAAAGATGATGCAGGGGGCGGCCTGCTTGGCCTTCTTGAACACCTCCCGGACCCCCCGCTCCGCTTCCCCAACCCACTTCGACATGAGGGCAGGGCCCTTGATGGAAATGAAGTTCGCTTGGGCTTCGCTGGCCACAGCCTTGGCCAACAGGGTCTTCCCCGTCCCCGGGGGGCCCGAGAGCAGGATCCCCTTGGGGGGACGCGCCTTCGCGTGCTGGAACAGGGAGACGTA
>JACQHM010000160.1 GCA_016199025.1 Candidatus Methylomirabilota bacterium
GAACTTCATGCCGAAGCTGTATGCCGTGGCGCAAGGGGCTCGTCTGGACGAGTTCGGCGCAGCTCTGGGGAAGGATGCGGACTATGTCCTTGGCATGTCTGACTGGGAGCTCTATCCCAACCTTGGTTTGCCTGGAATCAAGGAGTTCATCGAGGCCTTCCAGAAGGAATTCGGGCGGCTGCCGATCGCGCTCGCCGCCCAGGGGTATGCAGCAGGGCAGGTCCTGGAGGCAGCGGTCACGAAGGTGGGGTCGTTGGACCGGGAGAAGATCCGCGACGCCTTGGCAAGTCTAGACATGGTGACGGTCTACGGCCACTACAAGGTCGATCAGGACGGGTTACAGCTCGGCAAGGATGTCTTCTTGATCCAATGGCAGAAGGGGAAGAAAGAGATCGTCTGGCCGGAAAGGTACGCCACCGCCAAGCTGGTGTACCCCATCCCTCCGTGGAACGCCCGGAAATAACCTTGCCTCGGGACCTTGGGCTCGTTAGAAACCGCTTGACCTTGAGGGCAGAGAGTATTACTTTCACAACGAAAGTAAAACTTAGGGGGTGGTGATTCTCTCATGGCGATCGTTCGGGTGTCCACGAAGGGCCAGATCGTGATCCCTCATGAGATCAGACAGAAATACCACATCCAGCAGAAGGGGTGGGTCGAGATCGTTGATCTGGATGGGAAGATTCTGATCGTCCCACTTCCCTACGATCCGGTCCGGGCCGCCAGGGGAATGTTACAGTGGAAAGAGTCTACGCTCGAAGTCGTGAGAGAGATGAGGGAGGAAGAGCAAGTCTTGGAGGACGCCAAAGCGCGGAGACGGACCAGGCATGCCAAGAACACCTAAGGGCCGGTATGTCCTGGATACCTATGCGATCTTCACCTATCTCAAAGATGAGCCGGGCGCAGAAGAGGTTGGAAAGCTCCTTAGGGATGGAAAGCGGGGCAAAGTTGAGCTGCTCGTCAGTTGGGTGAGCATCACCGAGGTGTTCTATCAGACCGTAAGACGAGACGGCCTGGAAGCTGCCCACGCAGTGGCTGCGACGATCAAGCGTTGGCCTGTGAAGCTTCTCCCTATCGGCGACAAGGAAGCTCTATCGGCAGGTTGGTTTAAGGGCAGGTTTCACCTCTCCCTGGGCAACGCCTTCGTTCTGGGGACGGCGAAGGTCCATAGCGCCAAAGTGATAACGGGCGATCCCGAGTTTGAACCGGTGGAGGAAGCCGGTGCGATCGAGGTGAAGTGGCTGTCTAGCAAGCCGAAAGACTAGCAACCTCCTCATACGTTTGGTGATGGCACGCCAGGAAATAACATAAACGTTCAGCGCTCAACCATCATCGGATTGCGGATTGCCGATTGATGATTTCAGATTGAAGGACAGGTACAGATTTCCCAAATCCGAAACGCAATCCCAAATCCAAAATGCTGAGAGTTGACAACTGATGGCTGAAAGCTTACTGGAGAGAAAGAGGTGCGGTCATGCAAGTGCAGGAACAACTGGAGCGTCGGCGAAAACGAGCATTGGAAGAGATTGTGCGGGTGACCCATCGAGGCGGGCATCCGGTCTTCAGCACCTTTGAGGTCACCTCGATCTCCGGGCGCCGCTACCGGGTCCAGATCCGCTCCTTGACGGAGCTACGGAACAGTTGCGTCTGTCCCGATTACCGCACGAACCTGCTGGGGACGTGCAAGCACATCGAGGGGGTCCTCCTGTACCTGAAGAAGAAATACGGCAGACGCTGGGCCGGGTTCGAAGCGGAAGGCCCACCGGCGACACAGATCTATCTGCATTACGCTGAGGACATCACCGTCCGCGTCTCCCTGCCCCGTCGTGGAGCCGTCCGAGACCTCCTCACCCGTTACGTTGATCCTGAAGGGGTGCTTCAGGGACGCGTCGATCACGTCCTGTCCGCTCTGCTGGAGGAGATCGAGAAGCTCCCTCCGCCCCAGCGGGCCATGCTTCAGATCGCCGAAGAGGTGAGGGAGTACCTCGACCGGCTCCAGGACCTGGAGGCCATCGAACAGCAGAAAGCGTGGTTCCTGGAGCAGGTCGAAAAGGGCACCCGGTCGCTCCAGGTCATCGGCACGCGGTTGTACCCGTACCAGGAGAAGGGGGCCCTCCATCTGGCGTTCGGGCGTCGGACGATGCTCGCCGACGACATGGGTTTGGGGAAAACTGTCGAGGCGATTGCCGCCTCCGCCCTGCTGCATGAACTCAGGGACATTCAGAAGGTGCTCATCATCTGCCCGGCGTCGCTCAAGCACCAATGGGCGCGGGAGATCCGGAAGTTCACCACCTTTCCCGTCACCGTGGTGCAGGGCCAGTCCCCCCAACGGCGCCTCCTGTACGAGCAACCGTCCTTCTTCACCATCATGAACTACGAGCTGGTGCTCCGAGACCAGGCCCAGCTCGAGCGGCTCCGCCCCGACGTGATCATCCTGGATGAGGCGCAGCGGATCAAGAACTGGCGGACCAAGACCGCCAACGAGGTGAAGCGCCTCCAGAGCCGCTATGCCTTCGTCCTGACCGGCACGCCCCTCGAAAACCGGTTGGATGAGCTGTACAGCATCTTCCAATTCCTCGACCCTCGGATCCTTGGGCCCCTGTGGCAGTTCAACGAGCGGTATTTCGAGCTGGAAACCCTGAAGTCAGGGGCGGTCAAGGTCCTGGGGTACAAGAACCTGGACGAACTCCGGAGCCGGATCGGGCCCTACGTCCTCCGGCGAACGCGGCAGGAGGTGTTGACAGAACTCCCCGAGCGGGTGGACAACAACTTCTTCGTTGAACTCACCCCCCCGCAACGGGCGGCGTACGAGGAGTACCGCCAGATCGTGGCCCAGCTCATGAGCATCGCCCAGCGTCGGCCGCTGACCCCCCGTGAACAGGACCGGTTGTTGAAATCGCTGATCAAGATGCGCCTGATCTGTAACGCCCTGGCCCTCCATGATCACACCATCCCCCCCAAGGAGCGGGAGCGGACGGCCCCCAAGCTGGGGGAGTTGTCCACCATCCTGGATGACGAGGTCGCAAACAATGGGCACAAGGCGCTGGTCTTCAGCCAGTGGGCGGGCATGCTGGAGCTGACGGAACCGATCATGAAGCGATTGGACTTGGGGTACGTGAAACTGACCGGCTCCGTGCCCTCGGCCCGGCGGGGTGGACTTATCGACCGGTTCTTCAGTGACGAGGCCTGCCGGGTCTTCCTCTCGACGGATGCGGGTGGGTTGGGGTTGAACCTCCAGGCCGCCAGCCTGGTGGTGAACCTCGATCTCCCCTGGAACCCGGCGGTGCTGGAGCAGCGGATCGGTCGCGTCCACCGGCACGGCCAGCCCCGGGCGGTCCACGTCATCAACCTGATTGCTCAGGACACTATCGAGGAGCGGATCCTGGATACCCTCGCCACCAAACGGAGCATCTTCGCCGGGATCTTCGGGAGCGAAGAGTCGCCAACCTCGATCCACTTCCGGGACATCGGGCAGACCCTGCTTCAGCGCCTCTCGGAGCTGATGGAGAAGCCCGCTCCAATGAGGGAGCGGGAGGTGAAGGTTGAAGAAGAAGCGGAGCCCCGCGAAGCGATCCACGTCCCGCGTCCTGCCCCCACGGTCCGTTCTTTTGCCGACCTCTTGGTGGCCCGTTTCCCCGGGCGGATCCTCCTGGTCCGCAGGGCGCCGCAATTACCTGGTGTGGCAAGTGATGGGAACCTGCTGCTGGTGGTAGATCGGGAACCGGCAACCTTACGGCCGGAGATCGAATCCCTCCTGAAAGAGCACTTCGGCCCCGACCAACCGATCCCAGGGCTTCACCTCCTGGAGCCGGAGGGATACCGGACCCTCACGGCCTTGACCGGAGGCCTGGTCGAACGATCGAGGCAAGAGGAAGAGGCCTACCGGGCGCCTGCCCTCCCGGCCCCGACGGTCACCCCAGAGCGGGAGGAGGCCGAACGCCTGCTGAAAAAGGCACGGGAGGCCTTCCAGTTCGCCGAGAAACGGCTCAAGTTGGCAGAAGTGATCCTGGGAGGTGGCTTCCCTGAAGAAGCCCTCCGTCCGATTCGGGAATCACTGGGGTGGGCGTTGTCGGCCCATCTCTTGCTGGTCAAGGACAGAGAGCCTGGCCCTGACCTCCCCTCTCCCCGTGAAGTGCAGGCGGAACTACTCGAGTCCGGTCGGGTGCCGGAGGAACTGGGGGCGCGTCTGGCCCGGGTCCGGGAGCTGACGGAACCTCAAGAGGGAGACCAGGGGCCTCCGCCGCCCTCGGCGAAGACGGTCGAGACGATGCTTACTGCTGTCCGACAGTTGATCGAATTGGGCCATCAAAGGGTTGTGCATGAGGGATTGTAACCACGAGAGTGGAGACTAAGAGGAGCTGTTATGGAACACGGCGCTGTGCGAGGCATAGCGTTTGACCTGTATGGCACCTTGATCGATGTGAACGGGGTCCAGGAGGCCTGTGGAACCGTCGCCCAAGATCCGGCGGCCTTCACCAGCCTGTGGCGGCAAAAGCAGTTGGAGTATACCTTCCTCCGCGGCCTGATGGGTCGGTACGAGGATTTCTGGCAGGTGACGGAGGCGTCCCTCCGCTACACCTTGAAGCGGTTCAGCCTTCAGGCGACGGAGAGGGACCGGCGCCGGCTGATGGAGGCCTGGCTGCACCTTCCCCCGTTCCCTGATGTCATGGCCACCCTCCCAAAGCTCCAGGGCTATGCCCTCGCCGTCCTCTCGAACGGGAGCCCTCCGATGCTGGAAGGGGTCCTGGCAAACAGCGGGTTGACGCCCTCCTTCCGGTGGGTCTTGAGCGCCGATGCGGCGAAGATCTATAAGCCTTCCCCGAAGGTCTATGCCCTGGGACCAGAGGGGATGGGGCTGCCAAAGGAGGCGATCCTCTTCGTCTCCTCCAACGCCTTCGACGTCGCCGGCGCGAAGGCTTTTGGGTTCCCGGTCTGCTGGCTCAACCGCGCCGGGGTGCCCCTCGACGAGCTGGGGCTGGAGCCGGACATGATGGTGCGTTCCTTCGGGGAATTGCTCCCAGCCCTGGAGCGATAAAGATCAGCCGTCAGCCGTCAGCCGTCAGCCGTCAGGAGAGATCAACATGACAAAGCTGAAGAGGTGGGTGCTTGGAGGGCTCTTGGCAAGTACGGTTGTCTTCGGGATTCAACCAGGGTTCGGGGAAGACGACTTCGAGGCCTGGTTGAATAAGGTCTACCTCCGGACGAACCTGAACCACGCGACGAAGCATGCCTACGTCTACGTGGACCAAACGAGCTGGCACGAGGGATCCGCTGACTGGCAGGTGCGAGCGATCCCCCGCTTCATCTGCCCCTACACCGTCGATCCCCGGTTTATCAAGTTCGATCTCCCGCTGACCTACGCGGTTTATTCCGTTCCATGGCAAGGGGGGGTGCCGACAAAGGTGATCGAGGGAAAGATCACGGCCTGTCAGAAGGGGGAGGAGCAGTTGCCCAGCTCTTGGCGGTAGGCATGAACAGGAAACATTCAGCTTAAGGCTTCTTGAAGCGTTCGACCAGGTTGTCCGCCACCTGCTTGAAGACTTCGGCGATGGGGGATCGGGGTTCTAGAGCGACCAAGACTTCACCCCGCTCGCCGCTCAGGCGAAGCCCCGGGTCGATAGGGATCTCTCCTAAATGGGCGGCCTTCAGGCGGAGGCTCATCATCCGCCCCAGCCCGTGGCCGAAGACCTCGATCCCCTTGAGGCAGTAAGGGCAGAGGAGGAAGCTCATGTTTTCGATGACCCCCACGATCGGAATCTTGAGCCCCCGGTACAGCTCCGCTGTCCTCCCGAGGGCGGGGACAGCCGAAGTCTGGGGGGTCATCACAAGGACGATACCGGCAAAAGGGAAGGCCTGGGTGGCGAGGCGGGTGATCGTTCCTCGCCCTGGAGGAAGTTCAATGAGGAGATACTCCAGCTCCCCCCAGGCCACCGTTTGAAGCTTCTCCTGGAGGAATGAGGGTTCCTGAGGCAACTCTGAAGGGCTGGGGGATGATCCTTCCAAGAGGAAGTCCAGGGAGAGGGCCTTCACCCCATACTCTTCGAAGGGGAAGATCTTTCCTTCTTCAATCTCGGGCCGGCCTTGGATCCCCAAGAGGGGGAGGAGGCCTGGGTCCTCCAGATCAGCATCCAACAGGCCCACCTTTGCCCCCTTTTCAGCCAACATCACCCCCAGGTTGACCAAGACCGTGGATCTCCCGACGCCCCCCTTGCCGCTGGCGAAACCGACGAGGCACCTGATCCCGGAAAGGCCCGATCCCTCTTGGAGCATCACTCCCCCGTGGCGCTAGTCCCAGGGGTTGTGCTTGACCGGTGGGGGGAGCCAGATGGTCTCGTAGTACCTCTGAAGCTCCTTCTCCCTGGCGATCTCCTCCCGTGGTGTCATCTTGGCGTACTTGGCCTCGGTGGGGCTGGAGAAGTTGTCCAGGTTCAGGTGAGGGGCGGAGATCAAACGCTTGACGGGCCCGCCGCAGCGCTGACAGGTCTGAAGCGGCTCATCGTGCATCCCATGCCGCATCTGGTAGATGACCTGACAGGGATCGCATGCGTATTCGTAGACAGGCATGATCATCCTCCTAAGAAAAAAGGGGTGGCCGGCACGACGACCGGCCACCCCTTGGCCATCTTCCCTACACCGCCACGACCTTCGGTGTAGCAGCAGGCTCGGTGTTGGCCATAACCTTGAGGTTCCACAGGCGGGAGGCGTTTAAGCCAAAGACCTTCGCCTTCACCTCGTCGGTCAGTTGGGGATAGCCGTAGCCCTCGATCAATTGATCGGGGATCCGGAACCGGCGGAAGGCATCGATCTGCCACTGGGGGTTGCCCCAGAGAGCCGAGTCGGTCCCCCACATGACCGAGTCGGTCCCCAGATCCCGGAGCAACGTTCCCAAGATGTGGGCGCACTCGACGGGCCGGTTCGTCACCGTCGCCGCAAAGGTGGAGCCCAGCTCAGTGAAGAGGTTCTTCCGTTGGGGCTTGAACCCCTTCAAGGCCGCCAGCTCGCCCTGGTACGGCCACCCCGAATGGAAGGCAATCCAGTTCAGGTCCGTAAAGTCATCGGCTACCGCGTCAAAGTCCTCCGCGTGGGCGTACCGGGCCATGAACTGGCCGAAGGGGATGCCCTTGTGACACCCAATGTTCTTGAGGCCCAGCTTCCGACACTTCTCCCAGATGGGGTAGGCCATCCTCTCGTCGTCGAACCACCAGCCCCGCTTCGGCGTCGAGTCGAAGGTGTAGAGCTTGAGCCCTGAGATCTTGTAGTCCTCCACGAACATCTGGAGGCGGTCCAGGGTTTCTCCCAGTCCCTGGTTCGGCGTCAGGCCCCCGCCCAGCATGATGGTCCGGTCAGGCCAGCGCTGCTTGACCTCGGCCTGCTCCTCAATCGGGACCATATCTTTCCCGCCATAGTCCTCCCGGAAGCCAAAGGGGTTAAAGATGGCAACCGAGGTGTCGCTTCCCTCCAGGATCAGCTTCCCGAAGTTCTCCACGGTCATGTCCCGGGTGCCGTTGGGAAGCCCCATGGCCTTGCCCAGATCGTCCAGCAGTTGGACGAACCACATCCCTTTCTCGGTGGTGTTCACCCCCTGGATGTAGCCATCCTTCCGCCAGCAGATGTGGGTGTGTTGGTCAACGATGAACTCCGTCCCCATCTTCTTAGCGACGGTCATTTCCTTCACTGCTGCGGCCTCGTAGGCCTCGGCCTCCTGGACGTCGAAGAATTTCATGCCGGTGATCTTGTTGACCGCCAGCATGGCCGCGGCGAACCCCGAGGCTGTCTTCAGGAAGTCCCGGCGGGACACCTTCGCCTTAGCGGCATACTGGTCCAGGTGCTCACTGATCCGCTCACCCATATGGCCTCCGAGGAAGTACGATACCCCCTGTTCCTCGGGGGTCATGGGATCCTTCCTGCTCCTCTCAAACCCCTTGAAGTACTGGAAGACGTTAAACTCCATCTCCTCTCCCTCCTTCCTCCTCGTTCAACGCAGAGAAACGCTGGACTCGACTTCAGGAGCATTGGAACGCCTTTCCCAGCGAGGATTAAAGGCCGGGAAAGGCCTCGTCACGTAAATTTGTTCTGCATGGAGCCTCCCCCCTTTACTTCTTTGATACGCTGTTTTAATTTATTGACATCTTAGTCAAGATTTCGCTCCCTTGTCAAGAAAAAAAGAGGAAAGACTCCTACTTGAC
>JACQHM010000019.1 GCA_016199025.1 Candidatus Methylomirabilota bacterium
CTTCTGGCTGTAGGTCTCGGCGACGACCACCTTCAGCCCCAGCTCTTTGGCCCTCTGTTGGGCGTAGCTTCCCACCGTCGTTCCGTACAGCGTATCCTCAAAAATAATGCCTACGGTCATCTTCTTCGGATCAATCTTCAAACGAGGCGCCACCACATTGGCGGCGTACTCGGCCGCCAGGCTCCCGAACTGGCTGGCCCGGGGAAGGGTCCTGAAGAGGTACTTGAAGCCTCGCTCCGTGATGGGATCGGAGATCCCCCCCTGCTCCCAGTAGATGACCCGGTTCCGCTCGGCCACCTCGCTGGCGGCGTAGGCGAGGGAACTCGAATAGGACCCCAGGATGACCTTCACCTGTTCCACCGTGATCAGCCGATCGGCCTCGCTGACGGCCGCCGTGGCATCGGGGGCATCGGCCTTCACATAAACCACCTTCTGCCCCCACACCCCTCCCTTTTCGTTCACCAGGTCCCTGGCCACCTCCGCCCCCCGGAAGGTCTCCTCGCCGAGGAGGGCCATGGGGCCGCTGAAGGGGAACAGGGCCCCGATCTTCACCTCCGCCCCTATGGCCGTCTGAAGGCCGATGGTCAGCCAGAAGATCGTTACCATACCAAACCAGCGAATGATTCCTCTCTCCATGGCCCTCCCTCCTTGATCAAGGATGTCTGTTCGCTCACATCTAAGTTCAGTCTATGACCTGCGAAGGCTTTTGTCAACCGAAGTCCCTGGAGCGTTGACAGGAGGTCGGAAAGTGAGGTATGTTAAGATTGCCAGGCCGAGGGGAGGTAAGATGGGAGACAAGCAGGCCCCCCAGTGGGCCATCGCCCTGAAAGAGCGGATCGAGGCGGAGGCTTCCTCGGTATTTATCCTTCACTTCAACATCGGGGACGAGGTCCCTTTCGAGGGACGGTTTGTTCCCCTCCCCCTGTTCTTGAGCACGTTCCTTGATTCAGGCCGCCCGGCTATCTTCTACGACCGCTCCAAAGGCTTGAGCTTCTCGTCGAAGGAGGCCGAGACCCTCTTCCGGAAAATGACGGGCTACGGCCAGGAGATGGAGGAGAAACAGCGGGCCGCTTTAGCCGCCCTGGGGGAGGTCCCTCCCCCAAGGATGCTCCCCTCCCACCCCTCCAAGGTCCTTCCCCTGTTGGAAGAGGTCTTCCAGTCCGGTTGCTTCAAGCCGAAAGGCGGCCTCCTCGTGGTCATCGAGTACGCTGAGACCATCGTCCCATCCGCTGACCTCTCCGCCATGGGGGAGGAGGACCGGACGAACCTGGTGACGTTCCTTCGCTGGGCGGCCGATCCTTCCCTCCCCGCCTCGAAGACCGCCATCCTGCTTTTGACGGCCAACCTGGCCGACCTCCACCCCCGTTTAAGGCAGCAGGGCTCCAGGGTCGAGGCCGTCGAGATCCCGTCTCCCACGTACGAGGAGCGCCTGGCGTACATCCAGCATCTTCTCCAGGAAGAGGGGTCCCCCCTTACCATGTCCCTGGAACAGCTCGCCCATGCCACGGCGGGCCTCTCCCGCCATCACCTGAAGACCCTGTTCAAGCAGGCGAGGGCGAAAGGTGTCTCCCTCCAGTTCGAGGAGGTGAAACGGCAGAAGCAGGAGATCCTGAAGCAGGAGCTATCCGGAATGATCGAGGTGGTGGAGCCGGCCCATGATCTTTCGGCCATGGGCGGGTTGGAGCCGGTGAAGGCCTTTTTCCACCACATCATCCAGGCCATCCGGGACGGGGATCTGAAACTGGTCCCCCGAGGGATCCTGTTGATGGGGCCGCCCGGCGTCGGGAAGACCGCCTTGGCCGAGGCCCTCGCCAGGGAGTGCGGCTTCAATTTTGTGAAGATCATCAACCCGAGGGAGAAGTGGGTAGGGCAGTCGGAGCGGAACTACTGGAAGATCCTCCAGTCCCTGAAGGCCCTCACCCCTCTGGTCGTCCTGGAGGACGAGGCGGACCAGAGCGAGCAGTCGCGCGACGAGGCAAGCGGCGACTCGGGCGTCAGCAACCGGATCCGACAGATGCGCTTCGAGTTCATGGGGGACCCGGCCATCCAGGGGAAGGTCCTCTGGATCAGAATCTCGAACCGGCCCGACAAGCTGGACCTCGCCGAACGGCGTTCCGGCCGGGGGAGCGAGCGGATCCCGCTCCTCCTCCCCGATCGGGAGGAGAAACAGAAGATCTTCGAGGTGATGCCGAGGAAGCACGGCTTCGCCACCACCGTCCAAGATTTCTCCCGGATCGTCGAGCTGTGCGAGGAGCGGTTCCCTGACCAACTGAGCGGGGCGGACATCGAGGAGATCTCGTTACGGGCCTATCGGCATGCCAGGAGATGGGGAGCCTCGGAGGTTGGAGAGGAGGACTACCGCTTCGCCATCGAGGACTTCATCCCGTCGTTCAGCCGGGAAGGGTTACGGCACCAGGAGCTCCTCGCCCTCTCGCTTTGCTCCTCCCGCCAGTTCCTCCCCGAGCGCTACAGGCACCTGAAGCCCGAAGAGCTGAAGGCGGCCCTCTTGTCCTAAATGATGGAAACCATCGAGATCCAAGGTGGGGTGGTCCGCCTCTACCGATCCACTCAGGATGAGGGGAAGGTCCTGGATCGCCAGGTCTCTCTCAAGGACTTTCTCAGGGAGCTCTCCGCTCAAGCCGCCGGGCGCCCCCACGAGCAACTCCCCCTCTTCCCTATTGGGGCACGCTGGCTTTTGATGCGGGGCCACTCGACCGTCGTTGCCGTGGAGCAGGCCCCCCAGATCCGGCGGGTGAGTCTCAGCGATCGGACCGGCGGCGCGAAGGGGTACCTCCTGGCCTTCCCCTACATCGTCTACCTCCTCCTTTTCTACCGGGGTGCCTTTGAAGAGATGCGCCTCTACTACCGGAAGGCTCCGCTCATGTCCCAGGATGATCCGCTCCTCTTCCCGAACCTCTGGAACGTCTCGGCCAACGAAAGCCCGTTGGCCAAATGCCGGGCCTGCCTCAGGGGGAGACCCCTGTTCGAGGACCACTCCCTGGCAGGCCAAGCCCAGGAGGCCGTGGAGTTTTTCTGGAACGCCGGCTTCGGGTTGGAGGTCGAGGAGAACTGCTTCCAGCGGGCGAGCAAGCGTGATCCCCTGATCACCTCCCCCGAGGCCTGGGAGGCGGCGACGAGAGCGGATCCCCTCTTCCCCCTCCAGGTGGATTGGGAGGACGCAAAGGTCACCTTACGGAAGGCGGGGGAGCACCTCCTGGATTGGAGGGGATACGGGAAACGCGTCGAGGAGGTATCGGATCTCGCAGACATCATCTATCGGCTGAAAGAGACGTAAGCCTTCAGCGTCCAGCCGCCTTTCAATCTTCAATCTACAATCTGCAATCTGCAATCTACAATCGGCAATCGAGAGATGTTCCCGATCTATTTAAAGAATGACGACTTCCACGATCCTCAGGATCCTATCTACTACCTCGTGACCAAGGATGGACTCTTCCAGGTGAAGCAGAACGCCATCTTCCGCTCCTGCACCAAGGTCGAAGGGGTAAACTGGCTCCGCAGCGAGGAAGAGGGAGTGCGTTTGACGCTCCCCCCCCTGCCCGCCTCCTTCCTGGCCGAAGCCCTGGCGTTTTTCCTGGAGGTCTTTCGGCAGTACAAGGCCGAGGCGATCGCCCTCATCTACTATGATGAGGAGAAGGGCCGCTACGAGTTGAAGATCCCGAGGCAGAAGGTGGCAGGGGGGCACTGCGAATACGAGATCGGACCGACGCCGGAGGGCCTGCTTCGGATCGGGACGATCCATAGCCACGCTTCGGCCGAGGCCTTCCACTCGGAGTTAGACGATCTTGACGAACGACATGATGACGGCCTGCACCTAACAATAGGGAACCTCGATGGCGACATCTCCCTCTCCTGCTCCCTGGTCGTGGACGGGCGCCGTTTCCCTGTGAAACCTGAGGAGATCTTCGAAGACCTCTCATCGCTCAAGGCACAGGGATGGGAAGGAGATTTCGCCCCTCTCTCCGCCGATCCCCACCCGAGGGATTTTGAAGAGGGTCCGTCAGGCGTCTGACAGTTGAAGGGGGATACCACGCCGAAAAATCCTGTCTCTCACACGAAGGTCCCCTGGCGAAGGTCCTGGAGGGCCTGCTCGATCTCCTCTCTGGTGTTCATCACGAACGGACCATATCGCGCAACCGGCTCGTGCAACGGTTGACCGGACACCAGCAAAAAGCGAACAGGCTTCTCAGTTGTGATCACCTTGATGGAGTCGCCGTCCCCCCACACGACGAGCCTGGGATGCGAAATCCTTGTTCCGTCCTCTTGATCATCGATCACAAATTTCGCCTCGCCTTCAAACACGTAGGCAAAGGCCGTGTGCCCCCGGGTGATGGGCTGGGTGAACGAGGCATGGGCAGGCACGAACACATCCAGGTAGAGAGGATCGGCAGCAATTCCGGTCACAGGACCACTGATCCCCTCAACGGTCCCTGCGATGACCCGAATCCTGGCCCCGTCTTCCCCTTTGAGTTCGGGAATCTCTTTTGACTGGATCTCCTGGTACCGCGGTGTGGTCATCTTGAGTTTCGCAGGCAGGTTGACCCAGAGTTGGAACCCTGCAATCCCTTCCGGACGGACCTCTGGCATTTCCTCATGCATGATGCCGCGTCCGGCCGTCATCCATTGCACGTCCCCCGCCCCGATGCTTCCGGCATTGCCGAGGGTGTCCCGGTGATGCACCACCCCCCAGAGCACGTACGTAACGGTTTCGATCCCCCGATGGGGATGCAGGGGAAATCCTGCCTCGTAATCCTCCGGATTGCTGGATGCAAAATGATCCAGCAACAGGAAAGGATCAAGAGAGTCTAGTGTCCGCGTTCCAATACTTCTCTTGAGCCTGACCCCCGCTCCTTCAACGACCGGTTGCGGCTCGGTGATCTTCTCGATCCTTCTTGGCAGTGACTTCATCGTGACCTCCTTTAGCTTGCTCCGTTCATGCAAGCCGGCTCATACCCGCCGTCGGTTGCAGCGCGATTGTTAGGCATGACGATTGAACACTCCAACTGCAAAAGCCACGAGCCCAACCACGGAAACAACGAGGAGCGCGGGGTAGAGGAAGAGAAGGTCGACGCGGATATTGCACTCGCCCGAGCACAGGATGCGGAGCTTCATTGCGAGCTCGTACGGCAGGTAGGCGAGCCACGCGCCGGCGGCCACCAAGACGAGGAGCTTTCTCGACACCGCGAACAGCGCAAGGAACACACCGCACGGCACTGCCGCCAGCAGGGGCTCTTCAATCAGTATCGCCATAGAGCGAAGCACAAAGTGCATACCGCGCGCGCCTGACGAACGGCCTCTGCATCAGCTGCGCCGCGAAGCGCCATCAGCTGGTAGGGTCGAGGGTAGGCGCGGTATCGGGTATAACCCGACCCGTTTCCAGCCCCCGCCACCTCAAACCGTACGTGCGGTTCACCCGCATACGGCTTTCCGACACCCTTCCTCTCGCAGCGTTCAAGGTCGTGGGCCCGTCTCACCTGACGCACCCGCCACAGCATCAGGCTGGTAGA
>JACQHM010000175.1 GCA_016199025.1 Candidatus Methylomirabilota bacterium
CTGGGGAGTTGGATTCATGTGATATCCCCCTTTGGCGGGGCGATCAGCCCTTATGGGCTCGCCCCCCGCATGAAGCCCTTTCTGGTCGTCGGGATCTTTGAGGTGGGGATGTACGAGTACGATGCAGGCCTTGCCTACATCTCGATCCGATCCGCGCAGGAACTCTTCCGGATAGGAGAGGCGGTGACGGGGATCGAGGTCAAGGTGGCTGATATCTTTCGCGTGGAAGCTGTGGCCAGGACGATCCAAGAGCGAATGGGCTTTCCATACACCACCCAGACCTGGATGCAGATGAATAGGAACCTCTTCCTGGCCTTGAAGAAGGAGAAGGTCTTGATGTTCATCATCCTGGCCGTGGTGCTGGTGGTGGCGGCCTTCGGGATCTCGGGGAACCTCATCACGACGGTCCTCCAGAAGAGGAAAGACATCGGCATCATGAAGGCGATGGGAGCAACGTCATGGGGTATCATGAGGATCTTTATGGCGGAGGGTCTGGTCGTCGGGATCACCGGGATCATCCTGGGCCTCCTGGGAGGCTTCACCTTCGTCGTCAACTTGGATCGCCTCTCGGCCTTTCTTGAGCAACTCCTCGGGTTCGAGATGTTCCCGAGCGATGTCTACTTCTTGGACAAGCTTCCGTACCGGATCCACCCGTTCGACGTGACCGCGACGGTTCTCATGGCCCTCGTCCTAAGTGTATTCGCCGCCCTCTACCCGGCCTGGCGGGCGGCCAGGCTGGATCCGGTCACGGCCATTCGGTATGAATGAGCTGATTCGAGTGGACGAGCTTCGGAAGACCTTTGTGATGGGGGGCGAGAAGCTCGAGGTCTTGAAAGGCCTCAATTTAGAGATGAGAAGAGGAGAGTTTCTTTGCATTGTGGGCCCCTCAGGGGTTGGGAAAAGTACCTTCCTTCACCTCCTTGGAGCCCTTGACCGGCCAACGGCCGGTGATATATACTATCAGCAGGTCTGCTTGTCTGACCTCTCCGAGGTGGAGCTGGCAGCGTTCCGAAACCGAACCATCGGGTTCGTCTTCCAGTTCCACTACCTCCTCCCGGAATTTACCGCCTTGGAGAATGTGATGATACCGCTCCTGATCGCCCGGAGGCCAAGGGAGGAGGCGAGGAAGAGGGCAGTGGACGTCCTAACGGAGGTCAACCTTCAGGACCGACTTTCCCACAGGCCTGCTGAGCTCTCGGGTGGCGAACGGCAACGGGTGGCTATCGCAAGGGCCTTGATCGTTGATCCGGAGGTGATCCTGGCTGACGAGCCCACCGGTAACCTTGACACCAAGTCGGGGGAGATGGTCTATGCCCTGCTCCGGCATCTGAACGTGGCGCGCGGCCTGACCCTGGTGGTGGTCACCCACAACGAGGAACTCGCCCGACGTGCCGATCGGGTGGTGAGGATGCTTGATGGTCGGATCCTGGAGGGGGCTTGAGGAAGGGCCCCTAGGCCTTGAGGGAGGCCTTTCCCCAGCTGGGACAGGTTCAGGGGTGGAGCGGAGCGAGGATTCAACAACTGACGATCCACGGCGGCGGCCGAGGCCGCCCATGATGTGACGTTCAGAGGAGAGGACATGTTTGAGCGGTTCACGGAACGTGCCCGAAAGGTCATCATCCTTGCCCGTGAGGAAGCGATACGGCTTGGTCATAATTTCGTTGGGACCGAACACCTCCTTCTGGGGCTCATCCGGGAGGGGGACGGTCTCGCGGTGGCTATCTTGAAGAAGAAGCTCGGGGTGAACCTCGCTGCCTTGAAAGCGGAGGTCGAGCGCCTCGTCTCCTCCGGGAGCGAGTTCAGCCCTTCTGGCGAGATCCCCTTCACCTCCCAGGCCAAGAAGGTCCTGGAGTATGCCATCTCTGAAGCTCGCTCCTTGGGCCACAACTACATCGGGACCGAACACCTCCTTCTGGGGCTCATCCGGGAGGGGGAGGGGATCGCCTCCATGGTCCTCCGGGATTTCGGTGTCTCTGCCGCTGCTGCCCGGGCGCAGGCCCAGGAGCTGTTGGGCGAGCAGGCCTCCAAGGCCGCCTCCCAGATCCGGACCCCTGCCCTGGATGAGTTCGGCGTGGACCTGACGGCCTTGGCCCGCCAGGACAAGCTGGATCCTGTCATCGGTCGTGAGACGGAGATCGAGCGGGTCATCCAGATCCTCTCACGCCGCAAGAAGAATAACCCGGTCTTGATCGGTGAGGCGGGTGTCGGGAAGACGGCTATCGTCGAGGGGCTCGCCCAGCAGATCGTGAACGCCGACGTGCCGGAGACCCTCTTGAGGAAACGGGTGGTTCAGCTCGATCTGGCCGGGATGGTGGCTGGGACCAAATACCGGGGGCAGTTCGAGGAACGACTCAAGGCCGTCATCAAGGAGATCCAACAGACCTCCAACATCATCATCTTCATCGACGAGCTCCACACGTTGGTCGGCGCCGGGGCGGCAGAAGGGGCCATCGACGCCTCCAACATGCTCAAGCCAGCCATGGCCAGGGGTGAGATCCAGGTCATCGGCGCGACCACCCTGGACGAGTACCGGCGCTACGTCGAAAAGGATCGGGCTCTCGAGCGGAGGTTCCAGCCGATCTTTGTGGCCCCGCCCTCCGTCGGGGAGACGATCCGGATCTTACGGGAGATCAAGGATCGCTACGAGGCCCACCACTCGGCTGTCATCACCGAGGAGGCCATGGCTGCGGCCGCCCGCCTCTCCCAGCGCTACATTGCCGACCGGTTCCTCCCCGACAAGGCCATCGACGTCATCGACGAGGCGGGCTCCCGGGCCAGGCTTAGGAGCTTGACCCTTCCCCCGGAACTCCGAGATCTCGAGCAAGAGGTCGAAAGGCTCAGGGCCCAGAAGGAAGATGCCATCCGGACCCAGGCCTTCGAGGTGGCGGCCAGGCTCCGAGATCAAGAGCGAAGGCTTCGGGCCGAGCTGGAGGAGAAGAAGGCTCAGTGGAAGGAAACGAGGGCCAAGGAGAAGACCATCGTCAGCGATGAGGACATTGCCTACATTATCTCCAAATGGACAGGGATCCCCCTCTACCAGATCGAGGAGTCGGAATCGCAGAAGCTCCTTCGGATGGAACAAGAGCTGGCCAAGAGGGTGGTGGGCCAGGAGGAGGCCATCCAGGCCGTGACCCGGGCCATCCGACGTTCCAGGGCTGGTCTAAAGAATCCCAATAGGCCGGTGGGCTCCTTCATCTTCCTCGGCCCGACGGGGGTCGGGAAAACCGAGCTCGCCAAGACTTTGGCTGAGTTCCTCTTCGGCACCGAGGAGGCCCTGATCCGGGTGGACATGTCTGAGTACATGGATCGATTCTCCACCTCCCGCCTGATCGGCGCCCCTCCAGGCTATATCGGCTATGACGACTCGACCCAACTGACGGAGAAGGTTAGGCGTCGTCCCTTCTCGGTCATCCTCCTGGACGAGATCGAGAAGGCCCATCCAGAAG
>JACQHM010000162.1 GCA_016199025.1 Candidatus Methylomirabilota bacterium
GAAGAGACCCCTGGTATCACAGAGCGCCCGGCAGAGAGCCGGGTGCGCGAAGCAGCGCGCCTCCCTGGTGTTTCGACGCTCGTAGTCGCCTGCCCCAAAGATTTGGTCATGTTCCAGGATGCGCTTAAAACGGCAGGACTGGAGGGGAAGATCGTCATCAAGGACGTGATGGAACTGGTGGAAGAAGCCATGTAGCGCCCGCATCCTGCGGGCGGGCAGGCAGGATGCCTGCGCTATGAGAGGAGTGATTCCCATGGCGGAGCCGAAGGACAACGGTAACGGCGCTGTGCGCATCGGGGTCTACATCTGCCATTGTGGCACCAACATCGCCGGCACGGTAGACGTGCGCGCCCTGACGGAATACGCCGCCACCCTTCCCGGGGTGGTGGTCGCCAGAGACTACAAGTATATGTGCTCTGACCCCGGACAGGAGTTGATCAAGCAGGACATCCGTGAACACAACCTGACCCGGACCATCGTGGCGGCGTGTTCACCCCTTTTGCACGAACACACCTTTCGTAACGCTACCGCGCAGGGCGGTGTGAACCCCTTCCACTTTCACATGGTCAACATCCGGGAGCACGATTCATGGGTGCACGAGGACAAGCAGGCGGCGACGGAGAAAGCAAAGGATCTCCTCCGTGCCGCCGTGCGCCGCGTCGCCCTGCATCAGCCGCTGGAACGAAAACAGGTGCCCATCAAGCCTGACGCGCTGGTGGTGGGCGGGGGGATTGCCGGCATCCACGCGGCCCTCACCCTCGCCAACGCGGGCAAGCACGTCTACCTGGTGGAGCGGGAGCCGACCATCGGGGGGCATATGGCGAAGTTCGACAAGACTTTCCCCACCCTGGACTGTGCTGCCTGTATCTTAACGCCGAAAATGACGGCGGTGAAAACGCACCCCAATATCACCCTGTGGACCTACTCTGAGATCGTCCAGGTCGAAGGGTATGTCGGCAACTTCAAAGTGACGGTGCGGCGCAAGCCCCGCTATGTCCTGGAAGACGCCTGCGTGGGCTGCCTGGAGTGCATCGAGGCGTGCGTCTATAAGCAGCCCAAGTTCGCTGACGAATTCAATCTCGGACTGGGCAAGCGAAAGCCCGTGTACATCCCCTTCCCTCAGGCCGTGCCGCCGGTAGTGGTCATTGACCCGGAGACCTGCATCGAGTTCAAAAGTGGGAAATGCAAGAAGACCTGTGTCGAGGTCTGCGGGGACCGGAACGCCATAGATTTCCAGCAGCAGGAACGGATGGAAATGATAGAGGTCGGCACCATTGTCCTGGCCACCGGGTTCCAGGTATTTCAAGCCAAGCGCATCCCCTACTACGGGTATGGCACTTACCCGAACGTGTACACGGCGTTGGAGGTGGAGCGTCTGATCAATGCAGCGGGGCCCACAGGTGGCGAAATCGTCTTAAGAAATAGCGAGAGGCCGAAAGCGGTGGCCATTATCCACTGTGTTGGCAGCCGCGACGAGAACACCAACCGTTACTGCTCCCGCGTCTGCTGCATGTATTCGCTGAAGCTGGCGCACCTGATCAAGGAGAAGACCGAGGCCGAGGTCTACAACTTCTACATTGACATTCGCGCCCCTGGCAAAGCCTTCGAGGAGTTTTACAACCGCGTCGCCGAGGAGGGGGTGCATTTCATCCGGGGCAAGGTGGCGGACGTCTATCCCGACTCGGATGGTCATGGTCGTTTGATCGTTCAGGCGGAGGACACCTTGCTGGGGATGGTGCGGAAGATTCCGGTGGACATGGTGGTGCTGTCGGTAGGGCTGGAGCCGCAGGCAGATGCCCAGGAGGTGCGCCGTCTATTCAACATCACCTGCTCCACCGAGGGCTTCTTCCTGGAGCGGCATCCGAAGCTGGCACCGGTGAACACCTTTACCGATGGGATCTTCCTCGCCGGATGCTGTCAGGGCCCCAAAGACATCCCCGACACGGTGGCGCAGGCGGGAGCCGCCGCCGCCGAAGCCCTGGTCCTCATTGACACCGGTTCTGTCGAACTGGAGCCGAACACCGCATACATCGTGGAAGAGGACTGCTCCGGCTGTAAATCGTGCATTCCGCTCTGCCCCTACACGGCCATCTCCTTTGTGGAGGCGAAAAAGAAAGCCTGGATCAATGAGGCCCTCTGTAAGGGCTGTGGGGTGTGCGTGGCCGCCTGTCCGTCCGGCTCGATCAGGCAGAACCTCTTTGAGGACGAAGAAATCTTCAGCGAGATTGAAGGGGTGCTCGCCGGTGTGTAAAAAGGTGTTCAGCCGTCAGCCATCAGCCGTCAGCCATCAGCCATGAGGAATCAGCCCTAAGCTGAAAGCTGAATGCTAACAGGAGGAATGACTATGGAGAGCAAGAGCGTAGCAACCTCTAAGGAGTGGGAACCCCGGATTGTGGCGTTCTTCTGCAACTGGTGTACCTATACCGCGGCAGACCTGGCGGGGGTCTCCCGGATAAAATATGCCCCCCATGCCCGTATCATCCGGGTGATGTGTTCCGGGCGAATTGACCCTCAATTCGTTCTGGATGCGTTTGCCAAGGGCGCCGATGGCGTTCTCATCGGGGGGTGTCACCCGGGCGACTGCCATTATATCGAAGGGAATTACAAGGCCCTGCGCCGGTTTCACCTCTTGAAGCGTGTGCTTCAGGAGATGGGCATTGATGATGGCCGGTTCCGTCTGGAGTGGATTTCCGCCTCTGAAGGCGAAAAGGTCAAAGGGGCCATCAACGACATGGTCGAGAAAGTGCGGGCCCTGGGCCCTTTGAGGTTGCCTGACCGCTTCCAGGAGTGGGACCGGGAAATGGAAACAATGGAGGAGGAGAGACGAGAGAAGGAGGTCCTCGCCAATGTCTGAGAAACCCAAGGTGGCCTTTTACTGGTGTGCGTCCTGCGGCGGGTGTGAAGAATCCATTGTGGACCTGGCCGAAGACATTCTCATGGTCGTGGATGCCGTGGACATCGTCTTCTGGCCCGTAGCCATGGACTTCAAAAAGAAAGATGTGGAGGCAATGCCCGATGGTTCGATTCTGGCGACCATGATCAATGGCGCGATCCGAACGTCGGAGCAGGAGGAGATGGCCCGGCTGCTTCGCCGGAAAAGCAAAATCCTCATCGCCTATGGCGCCTGTGCTCACCTGGGGGGCATCCCAAGCCTGGCCAACCAGTTTGAGCGCGAGCAGATTTTGGAGTACGTCTATGAGAACGCTCCGTCGGTTGCGAACGAACAGAAGACCCGTCCCGAGCTGGAGTATCGAGACAATGGCCGTGTCGCCACGCTCCCTGAATTCCGCCATGTCGTCCGATCCCTGGACCAGGTGGTTGATGTGGATTATTATCTTCCCGGATGTCCGCCCACACCGAAGCTCTTGAAACAGGCGGTGCTGACCCTTCTGTCCGGCAATTTGCCTCCGAAAGGAGCCGTCCTCGCGCCGGACGTTGCCCTCTGTGATGAATGCCCTCGAAAGGATACAAAACCGACAGACCTGCGTTTCAGCCAGTTCAAACGACCCCACTGGACTCAAATCGACCCGGAAAAGTGTCTCCTGGCGCAAGGTGTTGTGTGCATGGGACCAGCAACGCGAGGAGGCTGCGAGGCTCTGTGCGTGAAGGGCAATATGCCATGCACCGGCTGTTTTGGACCGACATCCCGTGTCAAGGATCAGGGGGCAAAAATTCTTTCCTCCCTCTGTTCCTCTGTGGATGCCAAGGAGGAGAAAGAAATCGAAGGGATTCTTGACGGCATTCCTGACCCTGTTGGAACGTTTTATCGGTATGGCTTAGCA
>JACQHM010000163.1 GCA_016199025.1 Candidatus Methylomirabilota bacterium
CCCCATAGGCTCCCACGGGCAGGCCCCCACCGATGATCTTCCCCAGGCATGTCAGATCCGGCCTGATCCCATAGATCCCCTGGGCCCCGTTTAAGCCCAGGCGAAAGCCGGTGATGACCTCGTCAAAGATCAGGAGGGCTCCAAACCTTACCGTGATCTCCCTCAAGCCCTCCAGGAATCCCCGCTTTGGCAGGACGACCCCCATGTTCCCCGCCACAGGCTCCACGATCAGGCAGGCGATCTCCGACCCGACGGCTTCAAAGGTTTTCATGACACTATCGAGGTCATTGTAGGGGAGGGTGAGGGTGTGCCTGGCCAAGTCGGCGGGAACGCCGGCCGAATCCGGGACGCCAAAGGTCATGGCCCCGGAACCGGCTTTGACAAGAAGGCTATCGGCATGGCCGTGGTAGCAGCCCTCGAACTTGATGATCTTGTCCCGCCCCGTGAAGCCCCTGGCGACCCGGATGGCGCTCATCGTCGCCTCGGTCCCGGAACTCACAAAGCGGAGCCTCTCGATGGAGGGGAAGGCGTTCATGACGAGCTTCGCCAACTCCGTTTCAGAGGGGGTGGGGGCACCGTAGCTTGTCCCCTTTTCCGCAGCTTCCTGAATGGCTTTGATGACCTGAGGGTGGGCGTGGCCCAGGATTAAGGGGCCCCAGGAGCAAACATAGTCAATGTACTCATTCCCATCGACGTCGTAGAGCTTGCTCCCTTTCGCCCGTTCGACGAAGAAGGGCTCGCCCCCCACCGCTCGAAAGGCCCGGACAGGGCTGTCCACCCCCCCGGGCAGATACCGCTTCGCCTCCTCGAACAGCTCCTTTGAGCGTAGCCGCATTTTCCCCACTCCTATGTGATCCCATAGGCTTTCATCTTGTAGAGCAAGGCACGGCGGCTGATCCCGAGAAGCCGAGCCGCCCCGCTCCTGTTCCCCCCCGTCCGGCCCAAGGCTCGTTCAATCAAGCCCTTCTCGACGTCCTGAGACATCTTCTCCACAGCTTCCTTCAGACAAAGAGGGGCTTCAGGCACCTGAAGGCGGATCGCGTCCCCTTGAAGGCCCACCTCCTGGGGGAGCAGGTCTTCCCCTATGACCTCCCCCTCTGAGAAGAGGACCATCCGCTCGATGACATTCTCCAGCTCCCGGACGTTCCCCGGCCAAGGATAACTGAAGAGCAGGTCCATGGCGGAAGGGGAGATCCGCCTCACCGGCTTTCCGAACTCTGCTCCGTATCGCCGGAGGAAGAAACCGGCCAGAAGGGGGATGTCCTCCGTTCTCTCCCGAAGGGGAGGCAGGTGGATGGGGACGACGTTCAGGCGGTAGTAGAGGTCCTCGCGAAACCGCCCCTCCCGCACCAGTTCGGCCAGATCCTTGTTGGTGGCGGCGATCACCCTGACGTCCACCTGGATGGTCCTCGTCTCCCCCACCCGCCGGATGGTTCCCTCTTGGAGGGCCCGGAGGAGCTTCGCCTGGGAGGGGCCGGAGAGATCCCCAACCTCATCAAGGAACAGGCTGCCGCCGTCGGCCTCCTCGAACAGGCCCCGTTTCGTGCTCACGGCCCCCGTGAAGGAACCTTTGATGTGGCCGAACAGCTCGTTTTCCTGGAGGTTCTCCGGGATGGCCCCGCAGTCGATCACCACGAAGGGGCCATTCTTCCTCTCGCTTCTGTAGTGGATCGCCCTGGCCGCCAGCTCCTTCCCCGTCCCGCTCTCCCCCGTAATGAGGACCGTGCTTTTCGAGGCGGCCACCCTTTCGATCTGGCAGAAGACCTCCTGCATCGCCTTGCTTTTCCCGACGATGTTCTCGAAGCTGTACCTCCGCTCCACCTCCCGGCGGAGGTGCTGAACCTCCCTCCTGAGCCTCCTCTGCTCCAGGGCCTTCTCCACGGCCTTCAGGATCTCCTCCGCCCGAAATGGCTTGACAATGTAGTCGTAGGCGCCGGCCTTCATGGCCTCTACCGCGGATTCGATGCTGCCGTAAGCGGTGATCATCACCACGTTGGCCTCGGGGGCCATCTCCCTGAAGGCCCGGAGGACGGCCATCCCATCCATATCGGGGAGCTTGAGATCGAGGATGGCCAGGTCAAAGTCCGCCTCTTTGGCCCTCTCCAAGGCCTCCCCCCCGGCCCTGGCCACCTCCACCCGATAGCCTTCCCCCTTCAGGAGCTTGGAGAGGAAGTGGAGCAGGTTCTCCTCGTCGTCGACTGCCAAGATCCGTTCCTTAAGCATTGCCTCAGCCGTCATAGGACGGCGCGCCTTCTGCAAGCGGCAGCAGGATGGAGAAGGTGGTCCCCAGGTCGAGGTGACTTTCGACCAGGATGGCCCCCTTCATCGCCTCGATGAGGCTGTAGCAGATGGCCAGTCCCAGCCCCACCCCCTTCCCCGTTTCCTTGGTGGAGAAGAAAGGCTCGAAGATCCGTGGGAGATCCTCTTGGGGGATGCCCGGGCCCGTATCGGCGACCGTGATGATGGCCGCCTGTTCATCCGGGCCGAAGGGCCTGCCGACGGCGATGGTCCCCTCCGGCCACTTCTCCACAGGCCGGGCCTCGGTGGCAATGCTGATCCTCCCCCCCTTGGGCATGGCCTGGGCCATGTTCATCAGGACGTTCACCAGGATCTGCTGGAGGAGCCTCCCGTCGGCGAGGGCGAAGGGGGATGGCTCGTAGAGGCGCTGGATCAATTGGATGCCTCGGAATATCTTGTGGCTCGAGAGGAGGAGCATCGTCCGCTCCACCACCCCGTTGACCTCCACGGGGCGGATCTCCCCCCGCAGGGGGCGGGCGTAGTCCAGGAGACCTTGAAGGATCCCTTTGAGGCGGACGATCTCGGAGGCCATCCGCTCCAGGTTCCCCCGACACTCCTTCCTCTGTTTAGGGGTGCCCTGGCATCGGAGGAGGAGGTCCACCATCCCGAGGACGGAGGCCAACGGATTGCCGATCTCGTGGACGATCCCGGCGGCCAAGCGCCCGGAGGAGGCCAGCCTCTCGCTCCTGATAAGCTGCTCCTCCTTTGCCTTCAGCTCGTCATAGGCTTTCTTCAGCTCGTCCGCCTGCATGGCCAGGGCCTCGTTCTGCGTCAGGATCGTCCTGGAGGCCCTTCTGAAGGTCCAGGAGAGGGCGGCGTAGAGGAGAAAGAGGCCGAAGATCACCGAGGACCAGACCACCGCCCGCATCTTCCAAATCCCCCGATAGAGGGGATCCAGGGGGCTGTAGATCTCGTAGGCCCCGATCACCCGGTCCGTCCCCTCCAGGAGGATGGGGATGTGGATCTCCAAGACTTGAGGGGAGCCCTTGCCCTCGAAGACATGCTCGCCCCCCTTCAGCCGCTTCAGGTTTAAGGCCACCTCCCCCTGAAGGGCCTTCTTGAGCTGGTGGTCGTCGGAAAAGATCCTGCCGATCAAGGTGCGATCGGGGGTGTGATAGACGAGCCGGGCATCCCTGTCGTAGATCTTGACGCAGAAGATGTGGGGGGTGAAGAAGCGGGCCTTGATCAGGCGGTCGAAGCGGTCGTACTCCTCCCCCTCTTTCAGCCTCACGAAATCCTCGCTGGTGACCATGAAGTGGGGCAGGCGCTGGAAGTAGTGTAACGTGGCGGTCGTGGCCTGCTCCAGCATCCGCCGCTCGGCGTAATAGGTGATCCCGGCGCCGAGGAGGAGGGCCAGCCCCACCCACGCCCCGGCGCTCATAAGGGAGAACCGTTTGAAAACCTTCGCCGCCTCCATCGAGGCCCAATCTCCTGGTTGATCCTTCACGAAGATCATAAAAGAGGTCCATCCTGACGTCAAGCCGAAATGCCTTACCGTTTTATCCCTCCTCCACACAGGTCCTCGAGGACCTCCCGGTAGAGGGCGAGACATTCTCGGCGGTAGGAAGGATCAATCTGGACGACCCTCGCCGCCCACTCGAAGCAGGAACGGCAGGACGCACAATCCTGAGCGGCGCACCTCCCCTGGGGGAAAGAGACCAGGAAGCCGTCGAGCTTTCGGTTGTCGATGAAGACGCCCTGCTCCGGAGGGGGCCTGAGCATCCCCCTCCGCTGTGGGCGGGTCAAATTTCCGGCCGCAGAGGTAGACGTGGCAGGGGGCTAAGCGGAGAAGGTTCTCGGCGTTCGAGCCGAGGTCGGTCTCGCTCTCGCCGCTGTGGATGCCGATCCTCCCTATCACCAGGAGCCAGGGTTCCGTCTTGCGGACGTGGTGGAGGATCCTTTCGAAGGCCTTCCCAGCCAACAGGGTGGTCTTCAGA
>JACQHM010000164.1 GCA_016199025.1 Candidatus Methylomirabilota bacterium
CATCAATGCCGGCAAGGCGGTCTTCCAAGTCGAATACTCTCTGCCACGACGCCTGTTCTGCCCCCGGGCCAACAGGATGAACTTCAACTCGATGAAGAAGCATCTCAGCCTGGATGCCTGGCGAAAGCCATGCCGCTAAGCATCCTGCCTGGAGCAAAAAAAGGGTAGGTCTTCAGGCTTGAGATGCATGTTCGGATGCAGCGAACTTTTTGCTTGACAAGGGGCTTTTAGCAGTATATCTTGAAATTGAAATTCAGTTTCATCTGAGGAGCTGAATGTCTGAGAAATTCATCCATTTTAGAAAGTTTCTTGCCGAACGGGGCTATAAGACGACGAGGCAGCGGGACCTGATCGCGAGGACACTCTTTCAATCCGGGCGCCATATCAGCGTTGAAGAACTCTATCAGCATGTGCGAAAACAGGACCCGCGAATCGGCCTGGTGACGGTCTACCGGACCTTAAAGCTCCTGATGGAGGCAGGCCTGGTGGAGGAGCGGCATTTCGGGGAAGGGCATACCCTGTATGAGGAAGGGCTCCGTGAACACCACGACCATCTGATCTGTACCCATTGTGGCAAGATTGTAGAATTCGAAAATCATATCATCGAGGGCCTCCAGGAGGAGGTCGCGAAGAAGTACGGCTTCATTATCCTCTCCCATAAACATGAGCTCTACGGCCTCTGCGAAACGTGCCAACCCTCTACTCCCCAAGGCAGGCCCCATGAGAACCTGACCACTCTGCCCGTCTCTTCCGCCTGAGTGGTTTTCAATAGCACCCCGATTTTAGAAAAAAGAGTATCTTGTCATGTCTTTGAAAATGACTTTCATCTTCAATTCTCAACAGACCTGAAGTCGAATATCCTTTGTCGGACACCTGAAGTCTAAGGGGGGAACAATGCTCGCCGGGATGCTGATTACGATCCGTGAAGGCTTGGAAGCGTTCCTGATCACGGGGGTCCTTCTAGGCTACCTGAAAAAGAGCGGACAGGTCACGATGAACCGGTATGTCTGGGGCGGCACCATTACAGGGGTTCTCTTCAGTATCGCCCTCGCGTTGGGGTTTCAAGCCCTCGCCATCCAGTTCGAGGGGGCCTCGGCCGCCATCTTCGAGGCTTCCGCCTCGGTCCTTGCGATCCTGATCTTAAGCTATATGATCCTCTGGATGCAGAGGCAATCCAGGACCCTCAAGACTGAGATCGAGGCCAAGGCGGGCCTGGCAATCAGTAGCGGCCAGATCTTCGCCCTGGCGATGCTGGCCTTCGTCACCGTCCTCCGGGAAGGTCTGGAGACCGCCGTCTTCTTGACCGCCCTCACCACAAGGGCCTCCGCTCAAAACCCCCTCCCAGGGGCGATGCTCGGCCTCGTGGCGGCCGCCGCCATCGCCTACCTCTACTTCGCCACCACGGTGAAGCTCAACCTCCGGAGGTTTTTCATCGGTACGGGGTTCCTCCTGATCTTCATCGCCGCCGGGCTCTCGGCCCATACCTTCATGGCTTTACACGAACTGGGCTTTCCCCCCATCATCCATAAGCTGTGGAGCACCAAGTGGCTCATCGACAGCGAGAGCCTGACCGGTCGCCTCCTCCACGCCTTCCTGGGCTATCATGACGAGCCGACGCTGATGGAGGCCATGGCCTATTGGGGGTATCTGGGGATCATGGGGACCGCCTTCTGGAGGGCAATAAGGGAGACAACAGGCCGTCCATCGACCCGGGCAGAAGCAAGGGTCGTGGCAGGACGAGGATCACGATGATGGAGACCTTCCCGGAGAGCCAAGCCAGGAGGATGGAAAACATGCATTAAGGGACCATGGAAAAGGGATGAGAAGGAGGGAACGGTAAGAAGAGGGCCTCACAAAGAAAAGCGGCTCCACCGATCACGAGCGTGGCGGCCGGACGGTGGAACCGCTCCCCCCCTTGAGAGGTCGGAGCGCTCCTTTCCCCCCAAGGCGAGCAAAAGAAGCTTATCAGGTTTCGCCAAGGGGGTCAAGGGGATGCCCCGGCTGTCTCTCAAGGTCCAAAAACCTCTCTTGGATATCAAGAAAGGAGGGACCCATGAGGCAGCTTGTCCCCATGATTCTTGTTCTGTGGCTTCTCGGCCCCCTCCCGACTCGCGGGGCGACCCTGGAGGAGCTGGAGGACCAGGTCAAGGCGCTGAACGAGAAGATCGAACAGATGAAACGTGAACAAGAGGAATCGAAGAAGGCCGAGGCGGAGCCGGCCGAGGAAGAACGTCGTCCGTTCTTTCAAGAGGCCCTGGAACGGGTGAAGGTGGGAGGCTACGGCTCGATCCGGTTCGAGTCCAACACCCTTGACGAGGTGGGGAACACCTTCACCTTCAGGCGGTTCGTCCTGACCACGGATGCCGCCCCCGCCGACCGACTGAAGACATACTTTGAGCTGGAGTTTGAACGGTTCCAGGTCTTGGAGGTGGAGCGGACCACGGCGCCCGCCGAAGGCGGGCTCAAGGTGCAGCAGGCCGTCGAGGCCACGCCCGGCTCCGAGATCGCCATCGAGCAGGCCTGGGTCCAGTACGACATCAACGATTGGCTGAAATTCCGGGGAGGGGCGGTTCTGGTCCCCTTAGGCCGCTTCAACATCCGCCACGATGACAACCTCTGGGCCCTTCCCCGACGCTCCTTGGTGGATCGGGGCGTCCCTGTTCTCCCGATCCCTGCTGCCTGGCCCGAGCTGGGGATGGGCTTCACCGGTGATCTGGCCGGTGGAAAGTTAGGGCGGCTGAACTATGAACTCTACGTCATGAACGGCGCCACCCTCGACGCCGAGGTGGAGGAGATCATCCAAACCAGGGAGGGGAAACGGGACAAGCTGGAGGCGGAGGTGGAGCTTCGGCCCGGCCGGGGGACAGCCCAACTGGATACCAAGGATGGAAAGGCGGTAGGGACCCGTGTGGCCTGGACCCCCCTCCTCGGCCAGGAGCTTGGTGCCTCCCTCTACTGGGGCCGGTATACGCCGGGCTTCCTGGACGATGAGAAGCTCCTCTCCTTTGGCCTCGATGGGCTTTTCTCCCTGGGTCCCTTCGAGCTGGAGTGGGAATACGTCAATACGAACTTCAGCAATGTGGGGGACGTCGCCACAAGCATCGCCCGGGTTGCAAGGGAGCAGGCCGTGGAGATCGAGAAGGTGGATAGCCCTGACCTGGAGGTAGAGATCGAGTACGAATTGGCCCAGCTCGCGAAGACGAAACACGGCTACTGGCTGGAGCTTCGACGCCGGTTCTGGCCGGCGTTCCTCAAGAACACCTTCCTGGGGAAGCCCTTTGAGAACCCCCAGTTCGTCGCCGTGGCCCGCTGGGAGCAGGCCTTCCTCGATGACCGCGTGACCCATGTGGATTTCACCGGGGGGACGATCACCGCCTTCGAAACGGAGGACCGGTGGGTCAACAGGATTACGGCCGGCCTCGCCTACAAGCCAACCCCCCTCTGGGCCTTCCAACTGGCGTATGAGTACACCTGGACGAACCGGGGGAGAAGCCTGGCCGAGGTGACGAACTTCCTCCCGGCGAAACCGAACGAGGACAAGGCTCACGCCTTCCTCTTCGGGGTCGCCTTCGGCTTCTAAGACTCACTTGTAGAACGTATGCTCACGAGGCGAAGGTTTCTCCTGGCCCTCGTCGGCCAGACCATCCTGGGATGGGCGAAGAACCTCTTCGCCCAGACCGGCGTCTTCCTGACGGAGCAGGAGGCGCCTGAGGCGGTCTTCCCCGAGGCCACAGCCTTCGAGCGCCAGGTCATCAAGGCGACGCCGGAGCTTCGGGAGAAGATGCAAGCCCTCATGGGGAAGTTCAAGCCGTCGATCTGGGAGGATGCTTACACCACCTTCCTTGCCAAGAAGGGAGGGGAGTTTCTGGGGTACGCCGTCATCGTCGAGGAGATTGGGAAGCACCGGCCCATCACGTTCGTCGTCGGCATCCAACCGGACCACAAAGTCCACGATGTTGCCATCATGGTCTTCCGGGAGCCCTACGGCGGGCAGGTCAAGGAGCGGATCTTTCTAAAACAGTATCGCGGGAAGTCGGTCACTGAGTCCTTCCTCCCCTTCCAAAGCGTGAGAAGCGTCGCCGGGGCGACCCTTTCGATCCATGCCCTTGCCCGGGGGATCAAGAAGGCGGCTGCCCTCGTCCAGGCCGTGTATCAAGAAGGGAAGGAGGGAGGCTGGTGATCTTGCCAAGGCTCCAACCGATCTTCCCGCGCTTTCTCAGGAAGGTGTTTGCCCCCAGGCCCATCCAGGAGATCCATTACGTCATGGGCACCCTGTTGGACATCGCCCTCTTCGGCGTGGAACCAGCCATGGGAAGGACGCTCCTTCGGCGGTGCTTTCGAGAGGCGAAGAGACTGGAGCACCTCTTGAGCGCTCATGACGAGGAGAGTGCCTTAAGCCGGTTGAACCGGATGGCTGGCCGAGGGCCGGTGGAGGTGGAGAAAGACCTCTTTGCCCTCCTCCAGGTTGCCGCAGGTTCTTGGGAGGAAACGGGAGGGGCCTTCGACATCACCTCCGGGCCCCTCATCGATCTTTGGGAGAAGGCTGCCCTGGATGACCAGGAACCGGACGGGGATTGCTTGACAGCGGCCCTGGGAAAAGTCGGACCAAAGAACCTCCGCCTCCTTGATGGCACGGCGGAACTTCTCTTAAAAGGGATAAGGCTGGACCTCGGCGGGATCGGCAAAGGACACGCCGTCGAGAGGATCGTCGGGCTTCTAAAAGAGGCAGGTGTCCAGCATGCCCTGGTGAACTTTGGGGAGAGCAGCCTCTTTGCCCTCGGTTCCCCTCCCAGGGAAGAGGCGTGGCGGATCGCCATTAAAGGGATGAATGAAGGGGAATGGATTGGAAGCGTGGCCTTCAGCGATCGGACCCTATCGGTTTCAGGGAGCTACGGGCGTTCCCTCGAGATCCAGGGGAGGCGTTACGGGCATATCCTGGACCCTCGGACCGGCCGCCCCCTGGAACGCGAGCTGCTGTCCGTCGTCCTCGGACCTTCTGCCACCGAGGCCGAGGCCTTCTCCACAGCCCTCCTGATCCTTGACAGGGAGGAAGGGCTCGCCCTTCTCGAACGCCACCCCCAGTTGGAGGGGATGATCGTCAACGAAGGGAGAATCGCCATGACCCCGCGTTTCACCAGAGAGACCCGGTTCGAACCTTTCGACAGCGAGATGGGGAGGACGTCTTGAGGCAGTTCGCCAACTCCAACTTTTTCCTCGCCAGGGCTTCCAAGGAGACAAAGTGGATCTATTCCGGCTTCATCCTCCTGGCGACGATCGGCCTACTGACCATCTTCGCCTTCCAGGTTGCGAGGATCGGTATCGGCTACGAACAGCTTGTCGTCCACTACCGGGGCGGCGAGCTCGGGCAGGAGATGGCCTTCCCGAAGACGTTTGCCGAG
>JACQHM010000170.1 GCA_016199025.1 Candidatus Methylomirabilota bacterium
ATGAGACGGATCCTCATCTTGAATGGGCCAAACTTGAACCTCTTGGGTCGGAGGGAGCCAGAGGTCTACGGCTCCATGACTTTGGGGGCGATCGAGGAGGAGGTGAAGCGCTATGCCGCCTCCACGAATGTCGAGGTCCACTTCGTTCAATCGAACCATGAAGGGGTGTTGATCGACGCGATCCACGATGCAGTGGGGTGGGCCGAGGCCCTCGTGATCAACCCTGCCGCTTTCACCCATACCAGCGTGGCGCTCCGGGATGCTGTCGTCGCCTCCTCCCTCCCAACGGTCGAGGTTCATCTTTCTAACATCCACCGACGGGAACCCTTCCGGCGCCACTCCTTCATCGCTGAGGTGGCCGAGGGGCAGATCTCAGGATTCGGCTCGTTCAGTTATCTCCTGGGAATCCAGGCGGCTTTGGCCCTCATCGAACAACGAGAGAAGGCCAAACATGCCGGGGGCCCAGAGGGGAATCTCTCTTGATTCTTCCCCATGGGGCTTTGATTGTTTCAGAAGGAGGGATCTTCTCTTGATCTCCGCGGGTGACTTGAGAACAGGGATGAGGATTGAATTGGACGGCGTCCCCTATGTCGTGCTGGGGTATCAGTGGGTGAAGCCTGGGAAGGGGGGTGCCTTTATGCGGACGAAGCTCCGGAACATGAAGACCGGCACCCTCCTGGACAAGACGTTCCGAACGGAGGAAAAGGTTTCCCCCGCCCAGATCGAGGAACGAAAGGTCCAATTCCTCTACAAGAGCGAGGTCGAGTCTATCTTCATGGATATGGAGACCTACGAGCAGTTTTCCCTCGGGCCGGAAGAGCTTGGACCGGCAAAAGATTTCCTCGAAGAGGGACTCACCCTCACGACGTTCTTCCACCGGGGCGAGGCGGTTGGGGTCGAACTTCCAATCTTCGTGGAGCTTGCTGTGGCCGAGACAGACCCCGGTGTCAGGGGGGATACCGCGCAAGGAGGTTCAAAACCGGCGAAGCTGGAGACTGGGGCGATTCTCCAGGTCCCCCTGTTCATCAACGTCGGGGATCGGATCAGGGTGGACACGAGGACAGGGGACTACGTTGAACGGGTCTAAGATGCGGTGGGACCTGTGCGTCATCACCGATCGGCGGGTGGCCGGGGGGCTTTCGCATGCCGAGCTGGCCAAGAGGGCCTTGGCGGGGGGCGCAAGGATGATCCAGCTCCGGGACAAAGAGGCCTCCATGCGGGCCCTCCTTCCCGAGGCGCTTCAGGTTGCTGAACGCTGCCGAAGCTCGGGAGCCACCTTCATCGTGAATGATCGCCTGGATTTGGCATTGGCCGTCGGGGCGGATGGGGTCCATCTGGGTCAGGAGGACCTCCCGGCCAAGGAGACCAGAAGGCTCTTGGGGGAGGGGAAGCTTTTGGGGATCTCGACCCACTCCCTGGAGCAGGCCCTCAAGGCCCAAGAGGAGGGAGCCGATTACATCGGGGTCGGCCCCATTTTCAGAACCGGGACAAAGGAGATGGGATACGAACCGATAGGCCCTCCCCTCATCCGGGAGGTCCGGCGGAAGGTCACGATCCCGATCTTGGCCATTGGCGGGATTACCCTTGAGAACGTGTCCGAGGTCATCGCCGCAGGGGCTGATGGGGCCGCGGTGATCTCCGCCATTGCGGGGGCCCCCGATATCACGGCGGCGGTCAAAAAGTTCCTGAAGGTTATCCGTCAGGTCAAGGAGGCCTTTTCATAAACGGATTGCCGATTGCCGATTTTCGATTTTAAAATCCAAAATCGCAAATCGAAAATTGCAAATCCTACAAGGAGGGGGGGGAGAGAGATGAGGTGCATGTGGCTTCCGCGATTCCTGGCGCTTGTCGCCACGCTGGTCATGAGCTTGTCCGTCTTGGCTTCCCAGGCGGCTGCCCAGAAGGGGGTCATCAAGATCGCCACCCAGAGCCCCCTGTCGGGAGAACAGTCGGCCCTTGGAGAGGGACTCAAAAATGGAGCCCAGCTCGCCATCGAAAAGCTGAAGGGAGACCTCGAGAAGCTGGGCTTCAGGGTGGAGCTGGTCCCCTTCGACGATCAGGCCAAACCCGACGTGGGCGTGGCCAACGCCAAGCGGATCGTCGCCGATCCTGACATCCTCCTGGTCATCGGCCACCTGAATTCGGGGGTCGCCTTGCCCGCGTCAGAGATCTACAAGGACCAGGGGCCGAACCTCGCGATGATCTCGCCGGCCAACACAAACCCCCTCATCACGGACCGGAACTACCCCAATGTGAATCGGGTCTGCGGTCGGGATGACGTCCAGGGAGAAGTGGGGGCCCGCTTTGCAAAGGAGGAGCTGAAGGTCAAGTCGGCCTACATCCTCCATGACAAGACCCTTTACGGGCAGGGCGTGGCCGAGTTCTTCCGCGACATGGCCAAGAGTTTTGGCATCAATGTCGTTGGTTTCGAAGGGACAGAGGAGAAGGCGAACTTCGATCCTATCATCACCCCCATGAAGGCCATGAAGCCGGATCTGGTCTACTTCGGCGGGATCTACAGCCAAGCGGCTGTCCTGTTCAAGCAGGCCCGGGAGAAAGGGATGGACAAGGCCCTCTTCCTTGGGCCCGATGGTATGGACTCATCGGAGCTGGTGAGAATCGCAGGCAAGGCTGCCGTTGGGATGTACTACACCACCGTCGTGGGCCCTCCCACCATCTACCCGGAGGCGAAGGATTTTATCAAAGCCTACAAGGCCAGGTTCGGCAAGGATCCTGAACCTTTTGCCGCCCAGTCCTACGACTCGGCCGCCGTCGGGCTGAAGGCCATCGAGCTGGCGATCAAGGAGGCCGGCGGTAAGAAGCCGACCCGCGCCCAGGTCAGCTCGGCCATCAGGAAGATCAAGAACTTCAAGGGGATCACCGGGACCATCAATTTTGACGGAAAGGGGGACCCAGTCAAGGCCAAGTATTTTATCATCCAGGTAATCTCTGATGACCCGGCCAAGTGGGGGGAGAACAAGGTCGTCAAGACCCTGGAGATCGCCGCCCCCCGTTAAAGAAGAAGGGCTGATAGGGAAGGAGCCTAGAGGCGCGTACGGTGAGCGATGAGCCTCCTGATCACCATGTTCCCCCAGGTGTTGATGGACGGCATCGTCCTGGGGTTTATGTACGCCCTGATCGCCTTGGGGTATACCATGGTCTATGGAGTCCTCCAGCTCATCAACTTTGCCCACAGCGAGATCTTCGTCCTCGGCGCCTTTGTGGGGGTGGAGATCCTTCTGAGCCTGAAGGCCGCCGGGTATCTTTCGGCCATCCCTCCCTTCGTGCTGCTTTTCGCCCTGGTGGCGGCAGGCATGGCCGCCAGCGGACTCCTGGCCGTCCTGGTCGAGCGGGTGGCCTACCGGCCCCTCCGGGGTGCCCCACGCCTCGTCCCCCTGATCTCCGCCATCGGCGCCTCCTTTTTTCTCCAGGATGCCATTCGCCTCTTCGAGAGCCTCTGGCGAAACGCCTTCTATTTGACCTATCCCTCCGTTGAGCTTTTCGACCGCCGGATCAGGTTGGGCGCCGCCATCGACATCTCGCTGAAATCTCTCGTCGTCATCGTCTCTGCCCTTCTGATGCTGATCAGCCTCCAACTGTTCGTCAACCGAACGAAGGTGGGGAAGGCCATCCGGGCCGTGGCCGAAGATCAGATGACGGCTTCTTTAATGGGGATTGACGTCAACCGGATCATCTCGGTGACCTTCTTGATCGGCGGGGCCATGGGCGGCGCGGCAGGGGTCCTCTTCGGCATCCAGTATAGCCTGATCAATCCTTATACGGGATTCATCCCCGGCCTGAAGGCCTTCACAGCCGCGGTCCTCGGCGGAATCGGCAATATCCCTGGGGCCATGGTCGGGGGGATTGTCCTGGGCCTTCTGGAGGCCTTCTCGGCCTCCTATCTGTCGCTCTTGACTGGAGGGGCCTTCGGCGCTGAGTATAAGGACATCCTCGCGTTCAGTCTCCTGATCGTTATCCTGATCTTTCGCCCCCGGGGCCTCCTTGGTGAGATCGTCGCCGAGAAAACCTGAAGGGAAGAAACATGATCAAAGAGACAGAGAGGGATCCCGACCAGGGGAAGCTCAAGCGTCCGGCTTTCCTCCTCCCGCTGCTCCAGGGGGCAGGGACAGTGGCCCTCATCTCTCTCAGCATCTTTCTGGTCAAGGCCTTCCCCCAGTCTCTCCTCGCCTTCCTCCTCTTTCAGAGCTCCCTCCTGGTTATCTACTACGCCAGGTTCACCTTTGCCTTGAAGGTCGGTCTCGCATCGGTGGTTCTTGGCCTGCTGATGCCCTACCTCGGGACCATCAACGGCTACTACCTAGAGGTCGCCACGCAGATCGGGATCTTCGTCGCGTTGGCCCTGGGGCTTAACATCGTAGTCGGGTTAGCCGGGCTCCTGGACTTAGGCTACGTGGCCTTCTACGCGGTGGGGGCGTATCTGTGGGCCATCTTCGGCTCTCGGCAGGCGGGTGAGATCTTCTCCTTCGCCACGTTCCCCCTGGCTCCAGGGTGGTTCTTCGTTTTCCTCCTTCTGGGGCTGATGATCGCGGCCCTCACCGGGATCCTCCTTGGACTGCCGGTCTTGAGGCTTCGGGGCGACTACCTGGCCATCGTCACTCTAGGATTCGGCGAGGTCATCCGGGTCTTGGCCAATAACCTGGATAAGCCCATCAACATCACCAACGGTCCTAAGGGCATCACCCCCATCCAGCGCCCCCCGCTCTTCTTCCAACCTGTTCTAGAAGGCCTCGGCATCGACGCCCCACCCTCTGTCCTGTACCCGCTGTACTTCTACTTCCTGGTGATCATGATCGTGGTCCTCGTGATCCTCGTGAACCAACGCCTTAAGCAGTCGCATATCGGGCGGGCCTGGGAGGCCATCCGGGAGGACGAGATGGCGGCGGTGGCCATGGGGGTGCCCCTTGTCCGGATGAAACTTTTCGCCTTCGCCTCCGGGGCCTCCTTCGCCGGTATCATGGGCGTTGTCTTCAGCGCCAAGCAGTTCTTCATCAACCCGGAGAGCTTCACCTTCATGGAGTCCATCGGTGTCCTCGCCATGGTCATCCTGGGGGGGATGGGTTCCATCCCGGGGGCAATCCTGGGCGCGACGGTGGTGACGGTCCTGAACCTACAGATCCTCAAAAGTCTGTCCTTGTGGCTGAACGCCCTCAGGAATTCCGGGCTGACCCTCAACCTGCCCTTCATCGGCGCCTATTCGTTAAGTCAGCTTCCGGTGCAGCTCGAGCCGGCAAAGTACGAACGGATGGTCTTCGGCATCATCCTCATCCTGATGATGATCTTTAGGCCCCAGGGGATCCTCCCGGCAGAGCGCCAGAGGAGGGCAGGGGGCGGGAAGTAGCCATGCCACTGTTCGAGGCGAGGAAGGTCACGAAGCGATTCGGCGGCTTGGTCGCCGTCAACGGGGTTAACCTTACCCTCGAGAAAGGGATGATCGCCTCGATCATCGGGCCGAACGGGGCGGGGAAGACGACCCTCTTCAACGTCTGCACCGGCATCTACCCCCCCGACGAAGGGGCGATCCTCTTCGATGGTCAGCCGCTCGTGGGCTTAAGCCCAGATCGGATCACCGCCCTTGGCGTCTGTCGGACCTTCCAGAACATCCGGCTCTTCGCCAACATGACGGTGATGGAGAACGTCCTGGTCGGGATGCACTGTCGGCTGACGATCAGCCTCCCCGATGTCCTCACCCGCTCCCCCCGTTTCAAGAAGGAGGAGGAGGGGGCCTGGCGGAGAGCGGAGGAACTGTTGAAGTTTGTCGGCCTCCACGGCCAGGAGGACGAGCTGGCCAAGAACCTCCCCTATGGCGACCAACGGCGCCTGGAACTCGCCAGGGCCTTGGCCTCGGAGCCGAAGCTTCTGTTGCTCGACGAGCCAACAGCAGGGATGAGCCTCATGGAGGCCCAGGCCCTCATGGATCTGTTAAAACGGCTCATCGGCGAGTTCGGTCTGACGATCTTCCTGATTGAACACAACATGCGGGTCGTCATGGGGATCTCCGAGCAGGTGACGGTCCTGGATCACGGCGAGACCATCGCCGAGGGGAAGCCTGCGGAGGTCCAGAACGATCCTCGAGTGATCGAGGCCTATCTTGGGCGGAGGCGGTGGAGCGCGCCTCTTCGGGAGGGATCACAACCTCCACTGTAGTTGGGACCTGGACCACTCCCAACGGCCTGGGGCAAGGTGGCAGGTCGCATACCTACACGTCGGCACGATCGGCAGGGCAGAGGGTATGCTCGAGGTCAAAGACCTTCACATCTACTATGGCCAAATCCACGCGTTAAAGGGGATCTCCTTTGCCGTGGCGAAGGGGGCGATCGTTGCCCTCCTGGGGAATAACGGGGCAGGGAAGACGACAACGCTCAAGGCCATCTCGGGGGTGCTCCAGCCCCGCGAGGGGATCATCCGTTTGGAGGGTCAGGTCCTGAATGGCCTTCCTCCCCACAGGATCGTCAGCCTGGGGATCGCCACCGTCCCAGAGGGGCGGAGGGTCTTCCAGCGTTTAACCGTCCTGGACAACTTGGAGATGGGCGCCTACGCCAGGAGGGACGGCGAGATTGCCGAGGATATGGAGAGGGTCTTCGCCCTCTTCCCCCGCCTGAAGGAGCGGAGGAAACAGGTGGCCGGGACCCTGTCGGGAGGAGAGCAGCAAATGCTGGCCATCGGTCGGGCGCTGATGGCGCGCCCCAGACTCCTCCTCTTAGACGAACCTTCCATGGGGCTCGGCCCAATGCTCGTGGAGCAGATCTTCGAGACGATCCGGGATATCAACCAACAGGGAACGACGATCCTTTTAATCGAACAGAACGCAGCCATGGCCCTCTCCATCGCCCAGAGGGGCTACGTTCTGGAGACAGGCAGGATCGTCATTCAAGATACCGCCCAGAACCTTCAGCAGGATGAGACGGTGAGAAAACTCTATCTGGGCGAGGAGGTCACGTGAGGATATGTCATCCAGATGGGGGGATTGTCTTGCACAAGCCGGCCTCTGACCTCTTGAAAAACGACCTCGTAGGGCACAAGCCTGAATGGGATACACGCTGTTATCTGCCGTTGCCATCAGAGGATCTCCACCATTGGCATCTCTGGTGACCTTGGGTTCGGGATGACTGTTCTGGTGCTGGGGTCAACCACCAGGTCCAATTGTTCAAGGACTATTTGCCCCACCAGAGGTTCACATCCTTCGACTTCTGCCAACGCATTAAATTCACCCTCTCTCCCTTTTATCCCTACCGTGACAACACCATAGATTGATTTCACTTCTGTTTTATTATTCGCGTACCTTACACTGACTTCTCGCATCTTTCTTAACTGGAGTTCATCAATAAGATCCTGGGGTAAAACAAGCATCGTTGCACCGGTATCAATGACTGCCTCGACCTCGACCGATTTTGCAGGGTCAAACACGTTCGTCAGTTTCACCTTCTCAATGACCTTTCCCATATCAGTTCCTCCAGAGCGGCCAGCTTCCAGGGAGGATACCTCCATACGGTTATCGCCGGGCAACCTGAGGGTATTCATCTCAGGCACAGCCTACCCGCGCCCTGGTGCCTACCCTTTCACCTGTAACCTAATCCTTGTGAAGGCAAGTTTCAGCGAAGCAAACGTCAGCGACGGGTCCCGCGTACACGCTTTTGTGGGCTGTATACGCCCGCCTCATGGCTCATCCGATCACCATATTTGTCCCTCAACATCTTGAGGATCTCCTCGTCCGAAGCTTGCGCAAACTCCTCCGCAATGCGCCTTCGTGCCTCCCGCATATATTTGACGGCATCAAACTTCTTCTTCATGGAGAACCTCCCGCGGACTCCTGATCTCCAAAAGTGGATAGCCCCGTTTCAGGTTCACCGCGTTAAAAGCCCGGATCCGCTCTAGGTTCACAATGTGTCGAAAGTTCCAACTGACCAACACATCCACCCGTTCAATCGTAGCGATGGCAATATGTAGCGCATCCGTAAAGTCGTTATGACTCAGGACGCCCTCGCGCACGTATTCCCGAGCCAAAGCAAAGGCCTCCTGACTGGTTCCTATGTAGTCAACCGCTCCTTCAGGAAGTTCGGCAAGAATCTGGCGAACCGGTGGGGGAGCTCCCTCCAGTTCTAGCAGGGTCACATCCGAGACAACCGCCCTCTTCGTCCCCTTCTGGAACTCCTTCAACAACCGACGAGAATATTCTTGGAACTCTTCGTCCTCACAGCCGCCGATAACCGAAGTGTCAATATACACCCGTGGTCTCATAGTCTTTCTATGCACCGGACCAGCATGGCGTATAATAGGATGCCGGGGTGCCTAGCCACCATAACCATTGTACCGTATTGGCGTAGGATCGCCAAATTCTATGGGGTTGCCCAGACATTTAAGAGAGGAGCCATGGCTGAATAGAAATCCCCCCTTTGGGAAAGGGGGGCACGGGGGATTTGCTACCCCCCCTCCACCTACAAATGTCTCCCGTAGAAGCGCCAGCTTGGCGCGACCTCGTCGCGGCTGGAAGCCGCTCCTACGGGGTAAAATCGGGTATTTGCGAACCGAACCCGGGCCCTACAAGCCATCTAAACACCACGAGCGCCGGGTGTAGCCCCGACGCCCGTGGCAGAGAAGCACCCGATGAGCAGATCCCGCTAATCAGGCACGATCTGGATGGAGTCCTCGCCGCGGATCGCTTGGCCGCCGAAGGTTTCAGCCTCTAAGACAGCCAGCGAGTCCCCCGGCTCGATCATGAATTGGGCGGTGACGACATGGCAGACGAGGTCAAGCCAGCCATCCAGATTGACATCATCTGCACTACAGGCGTACTTGTCACCCTTGCCAATCAGTTTCACCCTTGCCCCAGCAAGCGACACCGATGCCGGGTTGACCTGCGTAGCGTCGAAGGTGGGACTGCTCAGAATCGCCACTGGGATCACACCCGCCGAGCCCAAGTTGATGCTGTTCGGGAAGCTGCCCGGCTTGATGTCGATGG
>JACQHM010000171.1 GCA_016199025.1 Candidatus Methylomirabilota bacterium
CCTCTCCGCCGTGAAAATCGATCCACAGGTCAAGCAACAGCACGATCAGACCCGCAATGAGGATCCAGGCGCTTAGCGCCAGGTTGTTGCCATGGACGTAGGTCGCCCGGAGACCTTCCCGGCGGCGATAGCGGATCAGGAAGTAAAGAATAGCCGCGTAGGTCAGAACAAACCAAACCCCTACGATGTAGTAGATAAGGTATAAGATGGAATCGATGTCTCCCCCATAGGTCGAGACGTTCTCCGGCAGCCAGCGTAACATCGGTCGTTTCCCTCCTTTTCACCAGGTCGCTTGTCGAAACGGTGAACCCCCTTTTCGCGTCCCTCCCTTTTCCCCCCTCGAGGCCTTCGACCTCCTGCACCCCTTATTGGCGGGCGGCGAGGGTCTTCTTCTTCGTGATGGCCGCCGCCATGTCAGCGACGGTGACGGCCTCGAGGTAGCCCATAAGCCTCTGACGGACCTCCTGCCACTGATCGTGGAGGGGGCAGAGCATGTCGCCCGAGCACGTCTCGAGGCCGATGGCGCATTGGGACAAGCCGCTTAGGCTGCCCACCGCTTCCATGATCTGAGACAACGTGATCCGCTCCGCCGGGCGGGCGAGGCAGAACCCTCCCCTGGGTCCTTTGTGGGACTTCACCAGGCCCCCCCGCACCAGGTCTTGGAGCACGGTGGCCAGGAAGGGGCCGGGGATCTCCTCGGCTTGGGCGATCTCCTGCGCCCGGCAGAACTGGTCTCCCCGGTGGGAGGCCAGATGGGCCAGGGCCCGGATTGCGTATTGACAGGGACGTGTGAACAACACTGGTATCCCTCCCCCCAGATTGAGAATTTCAATTTTTAATATATTTATCTCTTCTATTCTATCATGTCCCTCCTTGTCAAGAAAAATCGTCTCTGAAAGTTCTGTCAAAAGACTCAGACTGCAGGTCGGGCCGGAGACGGTGCTGGCCCTGGACATCCAAAGGTAGAGATGGGGTAACTCTCAGAAAACTGTGGGCCTTGCTGCGTGTCCCCTTGAGGTAGGATCTATGCAAGTCAATGAGGAGGATGTTGCCGATCCCTCTTGCTTTTGCTTGCTGCGTGTCCCCTTGAGGTAGGATCTATGCAAGGGTCAGCGGCGAGTCTTTGCGAGCCGAAGGAGCCGGGAAGAATTCAGCATGATTGCCACGTCGGGAAGACTCTGGGCCGCGGCGGCCCAGATGGGCGGAAGAACGCCAAGCGATGCAAGACCGATCCCGATGATGTTGTAGAGGAGGGCGAAGGCCAGGTTCTGTTGAATAGTCCTGAACGTCCGCCGCCCGATTCGGATCGCCTCCGGGACCAGCCGCCAGTCGTCCCGCATCAGGGCCACATGGGCTGCCTCGATCGCCACATCGGTCCCAACGGCCCCCATGGCGATCCCCACATCCGCCTGGGCTAAGGCCGGGGCGTCATTGATCCCATCCCCCACCATCGCCACAAACCTCCCCCCCCATTGGAGCCGTCTGACTTCCTCGATCTTCTCCTCTGGAAGGAGCTCCGCTTGATATTCCACCCCGAGCTTCGCCGCAAGAGCCGAGGCTACCCTGGGATTGTCACCCGTCAGGAGGAGCAAATGCCTGATCCCTAGGGCCGGGAGATCCGCGAGAGCTTGTGGGACCTCTTCCCGGAGAACGTCGGCCACGGCGATGACCCCGAGCAGGATGGCCGCCTCTGCGAGAAAGATGACCGTCTTGCCCTGGGCTTCAAGCCTTGCAACCTGGTGGCGAGCCTCCGCCGGGATCGTCACCCTCCTTGCCGCCATCAGCTTCAGATTCCCCAAGGCCAGAGCGTTCCCGTTCCACTCGGCGATGACCCCCTCCCCGGGGATCACCTCAAAGCGCTCTGGAGAAGGAATTGACAGCCCTCGCCTCCCGGCCTCCGCGATGATGGCTGAGGCCAGGGGATGCTCCGAGTACCGTTCGACGACCGCCGCCCGCTGGAGGATCTCCTCTTCAGGGAAGCCGTTCACGCTGATCACATCGGTGACCCTCGGCCTCCCAAAGGTGAGGGTCCCTGTCTTGTCCATGACCACTGTATCCACCTTGGCGAGGGCCTCGAGGGAGAGACCCCCCTTGATGAGGATCCCCCGCCGGGCGGCGCTCCCCACACTGGCCAGGACGGCGACGGGAGTCGCCATGGCGATGGCGCAGGAGCAGGCCACAACCAGGACTGCAACAGCAGCGGTCGGGTTACGCCCGATGGCATACGTGAGGGCAGCGGCCCCCAGGACGACAGGGATGTAGTAGGCCGTCACCTTGTCGGCGAACCGCTGGACAGGGGCCTTGGCGGCCTCGGCTTCCTCAACCAGCTTGATAATGCGCCCGAAGGTGGTCTCCGCCCCGACCCGGAGGGTCTCGATCTTGAGCATCCCTCGTTCGTTGATCGTGGCCGCGAAGACCTCGTTCCCCGGGCCCTTCTCCACCGGGAGCGACTCCCCCGTGATGGGGGCCTGGTTGACGGCGGCGGAGCCTGACAGGACCCGGCCGTCTACCGGGATCTTCTCTCCCGGCTTCACCAGGACCACGTCACCCGCCTTGAGCGCCTCGATCGGGACCTCAACCTCTTCCCCGTCCCGTTCGACCCGGGCCTTCTCTGGTCGAAGCTGGAGGAGCCGCTTGATCGCCTCTCGTGACTTGGCTGTCGTGAAGGTATCGAGGAAATCGGCCAGGCGCATGAAGAAGACGATGACCGCCGCCGCCGCAAAATCCCGGATGACGAGGGCCCCCAAAATGCCAATGGTCATAAGGGCGTGAGCGGTAATGGTCTTGGCTTTGAGCGCCCGGACGACGTTCCGGAAGATGGGGAAGCCGCCGATCAGGACGGCGCCGATCGAGACCCAGGAGGGGACCCGATTCACCACAGCCTTGAAGAGGCCGAGCCGTTCCCCGAGCATCCCGACCAGGAGGACCAGGGCGACGAGGCTGACAAAGACCCCTGTTAAGAGG
>JACQHM010000166.1 GCA_016199025.1 Candidatus Methylomirabilota bacterium
GTCAGTGCAGGTCCCACCGATGTCGATGCCAACGAGGTATTGCATTGAACCGCGCTCCCTAGAGTCTATTTCAAAACCCTCACCCCTTCCCTCTCCCTTTCAGGGCGAGGGAGGATTCCCGTTCCTCTGTGAGGAAAGGGCTAGGGTAAGGAGTTATCTGTGGCTGGGGCGGGAGGATTCGAACCTCCGGATACGGGATCCAAAGTCCCGCGCCTTACCTCTTGGCCACGCCCCACCATTAGCGAATTGCGGATTGTCGATTTCGGATTTCAGATTGAAGGACAAGGGCATCCCTCCCAAATCCGAAATCCGCAATCCCAAATCCGAAATGCCGAAAGCTGAACGCTTACGATGTTAAAATCCTAACGTTGAACAGGGGGTTGTGGTCCAGGGTCCGGCTGAGGACGGCACGGATACCATCCTCCTGTAACCTCTCCACCATCGCCTCCCCCTGCCGGCGCTCCGGCACCATGCCAAAGATCGATGACCCGCTCCCCGACATCAGGACGGGATCCGCCCCCCAGGAGGCGAGGAGACCCTTCAAACGGGCGACCTCCGGATGCCGAGGGAGGACCACCTCCTCCAGACGATTGAATGAAAGGGAGAGAGCCTTCTCCCCCTCGCCATGCAGCAAGAAATTTTTAATTGTAAGAGCTAACGTTTCGTCTGTCAATGGCAAATCAAGCGTCCGATAGGCCCAGGCTGTGGAAATGGAAACCCCTGGGTTGGCCACCACCACCCACCGGGCAGTGAGAGGAGGTAAGGGCTGAAGTCTTTCCCCCCGACCGGCGGCGAAGGCGAGACCTCCCGAGAAGAAAAACGGCACGTCGGCTCCGAGCCGTGCTCCGAGGTCCATCAGAGCCTCCGAGGAGAGCCTCAGCCCGAAGAGGAGGTTCAATCCCCAGAGGGTCGCCGCCGCGTTGCTCGACCCTCCCCCCAACCCCCCTCCAACGGGGATCCGTTTCTCGATCGTGATCTCCACCCCTCCTTCGAGCCCCGTCTCCTTGAACAACAGCTCCGCCGCCTGATAGGCCAAGTTCTCCCGACCCGATGGGGCGTCGCCCTTGACCCTCACGGCGATCCCCTCCTCCTTCCTCGTCACAGTGACCTGATCACAGAGATCGATCAGTTGAAAGACAGAGCGGATCTCGTGGTAGCCGTCATCCCGCTTGGCCAGGACCTCCAAGAAGAGGTTGATCTTGGCAAGGGAGGGCAAGGTGAGGGCATCCATGCTACGATCCGAGGTCGAGGACGCGGGTAGACCCATCGTTTGGCGGGGAAAGGGTAAAGGCGGAAAGGGGGGTGGGAGCGCCCAGCTCCACCGATTGGTATATGACCTCGACCACGAGCCCCTCCAGGGGCTTCTCTAACGTGATCCGATGCGGGAAGGCGATCCCTTGCTGGTTCGTCTTCTCTTCAAACGTGAACGTTAAGGTCAGCACCTTCTCCTGATAGAGCTCGCCTGCCTTGATGGAGGCCTCGTCGTCCAGCCAAATCCTCTGCTGGAACGATCCCGCGTCAGTCTCCAGCCACGTTCGCGTTCCATCATTGAGGGATTTGAGGATCCCGCCCCGAGGAGAAAGTGGCGGGAGCCCTGAGAGGATTCTGATGACATGCTCGGGAGCGGCGCGTAAGCCGGTCAGAGCGAAGAGATTGTTCGGGGTCACCTTTGCCCTGATAAACTCCTGGGAGAGGAGGAAATGGGCGTACAGCCACTCTCCATCGGTGGCCAGGATGAAGGTGGGAAACCCTCCGAACCCTAACGCCTCCAGCCGGAGGTGGGAAGGAGGCCGGAGCAGGGTGACCTCCTGAAACCTGAGGCTCTCCCCCCCCCTGGTAATCTTCATATCGGCCAAGGCTTTGAGAGAGGTGATCCGCTCCTCGTGAGACAGGAGCTTCTCCAGGACCGGGCCTTCAGGAAGGATGGTCCCCTGAAGCTCCTGCATCCTTTGAACGGCGGCGCAGCCGGCTAAGAGGACCAGGAAACCTCCCCAGGGGAGCAACCGGGCCCTGCCCATCATCTTCCTTCCTTGGAAAGAAGCTCTTTCGCCTGCTGAAGCTTCTTCAAGAGGCTTTCGTTGTTCGGATCGAGCTTCACGGCTCCTTCCCACTCTTGGATGGCTTCTCTGATCATCCCCTTCTTCCAGTAGACATCTCCGAGATGCTCCAGGACGACAGGGTCCGGCTGCTTCAAGAGGCGAACCGCCCGTTGAAGCTCGACCAGGGCCTCCTCCAACATCCCCTTCTTGAAGTAGGCCCAGCCGAGAGAGTCCACAAAGGCCGCATTGTCGGGATCAAGCTCCAAGGCCGTCTTGATCAAGGCGATGGACTCGTCCAGCTTGATTCCTGCCTCGGCATACATGTACCCAAGGTAGTTGTAGGCGTCGGCATGCTTCGGGTTGAGTTCCAACACCTTCCTGAACGCCCCCTCCGCCTTCTCGATCTTGTGGTCACGCTCGAAGGCTGCGCCGAGCTGGTAATAGTAGTTGGGGTTATCTGAGTCCAGGGAGACGGCCTTCTCCAGGTTCTTGATGGCCAACCCGTATTCCTTCCGTTGGATGTACACCACGCCAAGGAGGTAAGGGATACTCGCCTCTGCCGGCTTCAGTTTTTCGGCCGTTGAGAGGACGTCCAAGGCCTCCTGGAACATCCCCTTTTGACCGTAGAGGTATCCTTTGTGCAGAAGGGCATCAGCGTACCGGGCATCCTGGGGGAGGAACTTCTGGAACTCGGCAAGGGCTTGATCATACTGCTTCATCTCCTCCAAGGTGACGGCAAGATAGTAGAGGGCCTCCTTGTTCAAGGGCTCCCGATTCAGGATCTCCTGAAAGGCCGCGAGGGCTTCTGGGTAGGCCTGCTTCTCGTAATAGAGGAACCCGAGCCGGAGCCGCAGGTTGGTGTTGCCGGGTTCCTGCTCAAGAAGCCTCTCGTATTCCCTCCTCGCGGCATCGAGATCCCCACGGCGGAAAAGGAGCTGGGCGAGCCGCTCCCGGAGCTCCTGGCGATCCGGGTCCGCCTCCAACGCCTGCTGGTAGACCTGCAACGCTTCGTCGTACCGGCCCTCCCCTTCAAAGCTCGCGGCCAAGGCAACGACGGCCGGCTCAAAATCTGGCTCTATTGAGAGGGCCTCCCGGAGGTAGCGCCGCGCCTCCTCCTGGTTCTTGATCTCGAAGTACAGCCGGCCCAGGTTGTACCAGGCCAGATGAGAGCCGGGATCGATCTCAACCAGCTTTTTATAGACGTCGATGGCCTCCTGGAAGCTCCTGGCCTCGATATAAAGGTTCCCGAGGGCCTGATACGCCTCCACACGAGCCGGATCTAACCGGATCACTTCCTGGTAATGGTGCTCGGCCTTCTGAAAATTCCGGAGGTTCCGGTAAGCCGTCGCCAAGAGGAGATGCGCGGGGAGGTATTCGGGCTGCGTGGCCACGACCTCTTCCCCCGCATCGATGGCGGCTTTGAAATCCCCGGCCTTGAAATAAAGGGAGGCGAGGTTCACCCGCATGTAGGGCGATTCGGGATCGTGCTTCAGGGCCTCCCGCTGCCAGCGGATGGCCTCCTGGAAATCCCCTTTGAGCTCGGCGAGGACGCTCAGGGTATAGGCATAATACGAACGCTGGTCAATCCCCCTCACCTCCCCGGCGAGGCTGATCCCCCCAGGCTCCCTAGCGCTTAAGGCAGAGGGGGTCTTTTCCACAGACCGGGCCGTTTGGGCACAGCCAAAGGCCACGAAGGTGAGGATGGCCGCCACGAGGTGCATTTGCTTCCAGGATCTTTGCATCGAATTCCACTCCTTTTTGGCACTTTTAGGGCAAGCTTAGCAAGGTTCCTTCGAGGAGTCAACGATATTTAGAGGAGCACCGAGGGTGGAGAGAGGTGGGATCCGATGGCCGCCAAGAGCTCCTTCGCCCCCTCCCCGGTGGCGGCAGAAAACAGCAGGACATCTTCAGGGGCGACCTGTAACAGCCCCCAGACGAGCCTGGCCTGATCCCTCCACCGCCCCCGAGGTAACTTGTCCACCTTTGTGAGGACGACGATGGCTGGGACCCTGTGATGATCCAGGAAGGCCTTCAGTTCCCGATCGCCGACTCCCGGGCCATGACGGGCGTCCAGGATCAGGACCGTCGCCTTCAGCTCACGGCGGGAGGTCAGGTACCCCTCGATGAGGGGGCCCCATCCCTGACGAACCTCCAGGGGAAGGGCAGCATAGCCGTAGCCCGGAAGATCCACGAAATAGAAGGCCCCGTTGATCTTGAAGAAGTTGATCGTCCGGGTCCGGCCCGGCGTCTTGCTTACCTTGGCCAAACCCCTCTGGTTCAAAAGCCGGTTAATGGTGGAGGACTTCCCGACGTTCGACCGCCCGGCGAAGGCGATCTCGGGGAGGCCCTCCCGGGGGAGGTCTGCAAGGGAACCAACGCTTTTGAGAAATTCCGCTGAGGTGATCTTCATAGAGAGAACATACCAAAGAGACCAAGGAGGAAGCAAGAGCCCTTTTCCCTTGACCCGGAAAGCGAACCTGTGGTACTTGAGGACAAGCCTTGCATACATCCTGATCAACGCGGCACCTGGAATTTCGGATCCCCTTGTAGTCCACCACAGTGATTTTAGGTGGAGCGCCACCTCCACTTGTCCCCTCCCCCTCTCAAGGGGGAGGGTTAGGGAGGAGGTATGAGAGAAGGAGGAGCAGGATGCCGAAAATCGCGGTCTTGCCCGGCGACGGCATTGGCCCAGAGGTGACCCAGGAGACAGTCAAGGTGCTGAAGGTCGCCGCCGAACGCTTTGCCCTGTCTTTGGTGTTCGAGGAGGGACTCCTGGGGGGATCGGCCATCGACGCCACAGGGTCTCCCCTTCCTAAGGAGACCGTTAGGCTCTGCAAGGAATCAGACGCGATCCTCTTCGGGGCTGTTGGGGGCCCGAAGTGGGACGCCCTTTCGACCCCTATCCGGCCCGAGCGGGGCCTTTTGAATCTTCGTCGAGAGCTTTCGCTCTATGCGAACCTTCGCCCGGCCAAGGTCTTTGCCGCCCTGATCGACGCCTCTCCCTTAAAACGGGCAGTGGTGGAGGGGGCGGACATTCTGGTGGTGAGGGAGCTGATCGGCGGGATCTACTATGGGGACCCCAAAGGTATTGAAAAGACCCCTGAAGGGGAGCGGGCAGTGGATACCTGTATCTATACGACCCACGAGGTGAAAAGGATCGCTGAGGTCGCCTTCCAGGCGGCGTTGAAACGAAGGCGTAAGGTCACCTCGGTGGACAAGGCGAACGTGATGGCCACCTCGGAGCTGTGGCGGGGGGTTGTCCGGGAAGTCGCCGAAGCCTACCCTGAGGTGACCCTTGAGCACATGTACTCGGACAATTGCGCCATGCAGCTTGTCAGGGACCCCAAGCAGTTCGACGTCATTGTGGCGGACAACCTGTTCGGGGACCTGTTAAGTGACGAGGCGGCAATGATTGTCGGCTCCATCGGCCTCCTCCCTTCGGCAAGCCTCGGGACGGGGACGGGGCTCTATGAGCCGGTCCACGGGAGCGCCCCGGACATCGCCGGGAAGGACCTGGCGAACCCGCTGGCGGCTATCCTCTCGGCCGCCATGCTGCTCCGATACTCGTTGGACCACGACGAGGCTGCCCGGGCCGTCGAGAGGGCCGTAGAAGAGGTCTTACACCAGGGCTATCGAACTATAGACATCGCCCAGACGGGAACAAAGCAGATCAGCACGAAGCGGATGGGGGACCTGGTCGCGGAGGCCCTGGCAAAAGGGTAAAGCAGGTGCCCCCCTAAGCTCCCCCCTCCCCTAGCGGGGGGGCGAGGGGGAGGGGGTTGAACGGTTAGAAGGTAAGAAGCTCCTTTGGCCAAGCAACGGACCACAGGTTAAGGTGAGAGGAGAACCAGATGACAACAACGAGAAAATCCGGTTTGGCGAAGGCGTTGGCGGAGCAACTGAGAAAGGATAGAGGTTATCTCTATCCTGAGTGGGAGATGGCCGCCGAGGTGGATCCTGACTTCATGACGGCCTACAACGAGGTCTACAAAAAATGCCTGAAGGAGGAGAAAACTCTCCCCCTCAAATATCGGGAGCTGATCGCCTCGGCCATCATCGCCTTCCGAGGCGAGCCGGATTCGCTGTACCTGCACTTGAAGCGGGCGATGGAGTTCGGGGCAACGAAGGAGGAGATCTTCGAGGCCTTCCAGGCCACCCTGATCCCTGGAGGCGCCCTGACCTTCCTCCGGGGCTTGCGGGCACTGAAAAAGATCCTCGAAGAAAAACGGAGGGCCAAGGGCACCCAGGGCAGGGGCAAGCGCTAGCTCGGTTGACTTTCGTCTTGACCGGTGTCCCGTCCTGCTTTATGGTAATAACATTAGCAACACACCAGGAGGATCCTATGGGGCTGACGGTGAAAGTAATGACCGAGGAAGGCCAGGAGCTCTGTGACTCTTATCTCCTGCGGCTGGGAGGGTGGACAGAGGCGCGGTACTTTGCGGAAGCTCCAGAGTCGCGGATTGTGGAGTTCGAAGATGGAGAACTCATTATGCCGTCGCCGGTCAATGTGCGACATCAGCAACTTGTGGGATTCCTAACCTTCCTACTCAGGGGGTATGTCCGCGCCAAGGGGCTTGGTGAGGTCCTCAACGGGCCGGCGGTGGTCCGGCTCTGGCCCGGGCTGGACTACGAGCCAGACATCTTCGTCATCCTGGGTGAGCAACTGAGGCAGTTTGAGACGCAGTACTTTTCCGGCGCTCCTGCTCTGGTGGTGGAGATCACCTCGCCCGGAGGACGAACCTATGATCTCAAGCACAAGGCGGCAAATTATGGCCGGCACGGGGTCCGGGAGTACTGGGTGGTGGAGCCGGAGGAAGGGCGGCTCTATCAGCATACGCTACCAGCCGAAGCGCCGGCACCCTACACGGTGCAGGACTATGCCAGTGGGCGGGTGGAGAGTCTGGTCGTGCCCGGATTCTGGATCGAGGTCGCCTGGCTCTGGCAGGATCCTCTGCCCCTGGAGCCGCCGCTCTTGGAAGCGCTCCTCCGCGCTCCGTAGAGTTCTTTCTCAATGTCTTTCGCCAGAGAACCGTGGGACACCCCGTCGATAAACTTGAGGATATGTGGACTGGCATAAAGCAGCAAGGATAGCTACCGTTCGATCAGAATTCGGTGAACTCTCGGCGCCTGAGCCCCTCCAAATCCAGCGTGCCGCTTCTAGGATCCAATCTGATTTCCCAACGCTCCATCGAGAGAGCCCCGATGAGGACATCCAATTCGTGGCCATTGGCGTGGCCGATGTCATCCACAGGCACGGCATCAGCAAAGAAATCCAGCCCTTCGATTTTCCCCTCGATCAGGCACAGTTCACGGATCTCTATGTCCTGTCCCCCCAAGGTCACACGAGCAGGTCGAGTCACTGATCTCCTAGGAGCTTCACGCACAAGATGGGAACGGACATACGTATAGATGGCCCCCGTGTCAAAGAGGGCGACAGCGGCCTGTCCTTCTATTTCAATGGCCTTAATGATTCTTGCCACGGTTTTGTTCCTCCCCTTTCCTGTGGTCTCACTGACTCAACTCGGCCACACTTCGCCCTTCCCACTTTCTGCTTCCCACCTGAAAAATCCGCACGCCTTTGCCTCGACGGCCGGTGTCGAGAATCCGCTCGGGGCACTGTTCTCATCCTACCAAGAGGAACGAGGAAAGGCAAGGAGGGCGAGCAAACGTGTTACAGACCAGAGTTTTCTTCAAGTCTCATGCCCCCAGGAAAACTATTCCGAGAAAAAAGAAAAGCGGCGGAGACTGTCCCCGCCGCTTCTCAGCTTTCGTTCCTCCCTCTTTCGGGTTCCTCACCTCCAAGTGGATTGTTGAGATCCGGTCGTCGGTGGCCTCAAAGAGCAAGAGGATCCGCTCTCATGCCCTCCCAAACCCGGCCCTGGGAAGGCCAAGAGGCCTACTGCAACACGAAGCCTGCGTTATAGCGCCGCCCATCCGGCATCTGGAGGGTGATGGTGTAGGTCCCGGCGCTTAAGTCCCGGGTGTTCAGGTTATAGACCCAGGTGCCATCAGCGTAGCGGAAGAGCAGCCCACTCTCGTTGGCCGCCCCGGCGTCCAGGTCCGGCACCCCGTCGCTGTTCACGTCCCCGATCCCCACCACCGGGAAGCCGAACCCGGCACCGGCCTGATGGGTCGGGTGATCCAAGGTAAGGAGCAACGTCTGCCCCAACGCCGGCGCAGACCACAGCCAGAGAAGCGTCGCCAGGAGCCACCTCACCAAGGATCGCTTCTCTTTCCCTGAACGCCAAGGACCCGCTGCCTCCCTGGGACAGCGCTGCTTCAGGAGGAGCCCGGAAAAAGTCGCCCTCCAACTCTTCGTGATGATGTTCTTGGCCCTCATCACTCCCTCCTTTCGCCAAGATCTGGCGGTCAACTTCCATCATTCGGCGTGCTTCGTCCGGGGATTAGTGGCCCACAAAACAGAAAAGCCCTGGCGGAAACAATCGTCCA
>JACQHM010000172.1 GCA_016199025.1 Candidatus Methylomirabilota bacterium
CACCCTGCCCTGTGGAGTCCCGACCTTCCTCCCCGATCCCTAAAGGATCAGAGCGGCCGTCCGACCCACTTCCGCCCACTTTTATAATAGGCCCATTCTTCAAGGTTTGCAAGCCCCGTCCCCTCAGCCCTTCCTCATGTCGGCCCCGATCCCCCCTTTAAAGGGATAGCGCTCGATGGTCTCCTTCCGGAGTTCAACGCCTAAGCCCGGCCCCTTCGGCGGGTAGAGGTAGCCGTCCTTGATCTCCAGCGGTTCCACTAACAGCTCGTCCCGGAGCGGGAACCCCCAGGTTGGATACTCGTGGATGAAGACATTCGGGGTGGTGAAGGCCCAGTGGACGTTGGCGAGGACCGTGGCGGCGCTCCCCCACGCATGAGGGGCCACCCGAACGCCGTATGCGGCAGCCAGCGTCGCCACCCGCTTGCACTCCAGGAGTCCTCCCGAGAGGCAGGCATCCGGCTGGACGATATCGAGCGCACCCTTTTCGAAGAACCCCTTGAACTCGTGGATCGTCGCCGAGGTCTCGCCCCCTGAGATCGGGATCATCGTCGCCCGCCGGACCTCTGCGTACCCCTCGATATCGGCCGCCCAGCAGGGCTCCTCCAGCCAGGAAATATCATAGGGTTCGATGGCCCTGGCAAACTGGATCGCCTCCTTGGCCGACCAGGGCTCCGGATGGGACCCCATCACCGCATCCACCATGAGCTGGACGTCGGGACCCAGAACCTCTCGGCAAAACTTCACCTTCTCGACGGCTTCTTTCACATCGGTGCTGACCCGGATCTTCACGGCCTTGAAGGTATCTTTGACGTATCCTTCCATCTCCGCCCTGGTTCGCTCCTTGGGCTTTTCGAGGCCGCCGCTGGCATAGATCAGGAGCTTCGGATGGGCCAGGCCCCCGAGCAGTTGCCAGACGGGGAGCCCCAAGGCCTTGCCCTTGACGTCCCAGAGGGCGTTCTCGATGGCGCTGATGGCGTTGACGGCCGCCCCGACCCTTCCCCAGAATTGGGACTTCCACCAGAGCTTTTGATACATCCCCTCGACGTTGAAAGGGTCCTCCCCAAGGAGAAGGGCCTCGAAATGCTCCAGTAACCCCTTGGCGGCCGAGGGGTAGAAGAAGCCACCGGCATAGGTATCCCCCAGTCCGGTGATCCCTTCATCCGTATGGACCCGGACCAGGACGACGTGGACAACCGCCATCTCGCCTCCCGACCAACGGACAATGTACTCCTCGGGCATCGGAACGCTTAAGAGGATCGGTTCGACCTTTGTGATCTTCATGAGTCCCTTCTCCTTGTCACTGGATGATCCGCCCAATCATGCCAGAGGGGGGCTCAAGGCCAAAGAGCTTCAGAATGGTTGGGGCCATGTCGAAGAGCCTGAGGCCCTGGAGCTCTCCCCTTGGCTGGTTCACCCCTTGAGGCGATCGCATCATGAAGATGCCGTGCCAGTCGTGGTTGGCATCATCGGGGCCCGTGTCATTCTCGAAGGTGTACATCGATTGAAGGCCGACGGCGCCGACGGAGCGCCAGTCCAGGTTTCCGAAGTAGACGATCAGGTCCGGCGGGATCCCCCGACACTCCCGGTAGAGATCCTCGGGCCGATAGGCCTTCGAGCCGATGTTCCGGCCGTTGGGGTCCTCGATGGCCTCGATCTCGGCGATCAGATCGCTCCGCACCTTCTCGTAATCCTTCGGGGCGATCGTTCCCTGCGGCTCCCGCCCTTTGACGTTTAAGAAGAGGCGGCCGTAGTAGCCCCCATCCCCCCAAGCCTTGGTCCTGGACCAGTCGATCAACGCCTTGTCGATGGGTGTCTGTTGATCGGGGTAGCGTTCAAGGGTTAAATACCCTTTCTGGATCAGCCACTCGTTGAAGCAGATGCCGCCATCCATCTTCCTGGCCCCATGATCGGAGACGACGAACACCACCGTGTCCTCCGGGAGGAGACTCAAGACCTCCCCTACTTCTTGGTCCAAGTAGCGGTAGTAATCCCTGATAGCCTGTTCGTGGGGATTTCCTGGCTCGTACTTCGGGTGCTCGGGGTCCATGTACTTCCAGAAGCCGTGGTGGATCCGATCGACACCCATCTCGACCATCATGAAGAAGTCCCAGGGTTTGGTCTTCAGGAAGTGCCTCGCCACTGCGAAATGCTTCCTGGTCTTAGTGTAGATCCGTTGTAACAGGGCCTCCTTGTCATCGGTCCGGAACCCCTCGACATCAAAGACGTAGCCTCCCGCCGCACGCTCCACCTCCGCCTTGACTTCAGGCGGATACGTATAGGGGCGCTCCGTGGACGGGGTCAAAAAGCAGCCGACCCTGATGCCGTTGACCGGCTTAGGCGGGTAGGACGGCGGAACCCCTAGGAGGATGACTTTTTTGCCGGCCCGCCCCAGGAGATCCCAGACCAGGTCTTGATTGATGGCCGAGGCGCTTGCCAGGGTATAGCCGTCATACGAGTAGTCCTTCCTGTTGCGGAAGCCGTAGATCCCGAACTCGCCAGGGTCCCTGCCAGACATCATGCAGGCCCAGGCCGGGACGGTGATGGGGGGATGGGTGCTCTCCAGTCTTCCATAGCACCCTGCTTCCATCAACTGTTTGAGTGTTGGAAGTTCGTCCCGCCACCGCTCGAAGACCAACTGGGGTGCTGCGCAATCAAGGCCAATGACAGCCACACGCATGAAACCCTCTCCTCTACGAACAGTTTTTAAGTGAGGAACGGTCCTTCGAAGCTTCTGATGACCTGGGCAACTTCGGGGCGGATGAGGAGGTCGGCCTCACCGCCGCCCATCATGGCGTTCCGAAGCTTGGTCCCGCTAAACTCGATCCGGTCCTCGGCTTCGTGGGGGCAGGTCTTCTCGTTAGCCACTCCCTGGCAGCGCCGGCATTGGAAGAAGGCCGTGAAGAACAACGGCATGATGCCGAGGTCCGGGAACTCATCGAAGATCTCCTGGGCCGCATAGGGGTGATAGAAGTTCCCGACGCCGGCATGATCCCTCCCGACGATGAAATGGGTGCAGCCAAAGTTCTTCCGGATGATGGCGTGGAAGATGGCCTCTCGGGGGCCGGCGTAGCGCATCTCTGTCTGGAGGATGGCCATGACCGCCCGCTCCTTCAGGTAGTAATTCTTGAGCAGGGCCTCGTAGGCCGAAAGGATCACCTCGTCTTTAAAGTCCCCCCTCTTCTTCCTCCCGATCACCGGGTTGACGAAGATCCCATCAACGAAGGTGAGGGCCGTTTTTTGGACATACTCGTGGCCGAGGTGGGGGACGTTCCTGGTCTGGAACCCGACCACCGTCCGCCAACCCTTCGCCTCGAACAGCACCCGGGTCTCTCGGGGCGTGAGCCGATAGCGGGCGAAGGGGGTCGGGGGCTCGGCCAGGAGGTCCACCGTCCCGCCCAGGAGAACCTCCTTCATGACCTGGACCTGGGCCACGCCAGGATGGGATGGGTCGGCGGTCCCGAAGACCTGAAGAGCCAACTCCTCCTTGTTGTACCGGTACCGCTCCTGAACAGAGAGGAGGCTGATCGGCATTCCCTGGAAGAGGAGGGCCACCTCCTCCCCCTCTCTCAAGCCTTCCCCCTCTTCTTCGCTGACATCCAGGATAATGGGGATCGTCCAGGGGAGGCCATTCGCCAGTCGGCGATGAGCCACAACCTCCTGGAAATCATCTTTCCGCATGAAGCCTTCCAGGGGGGAGAAGACCCCGGTGGCGAGGTTCTCCACTTCCCGGGCCTTCTCTTCGGAAAGCGAAAGGGCTGGCAATGTGGCAGCCCGCCGCCTGGCCTCCTCCTGTTCCTTCTCGGGGAGGACCCGATACACCAACCGTCCTCCGTGGGGTCTTGGTAACATGTTCCTTCCCTTCTCGTCATGAGTGCGTGGTTAATCCAGGTAACCAAGGCTCTTCAGCCTCGCCAGGATCCGGGTCTCTTCCTCCGGCGGCAACCGCTCTGGCTCCTCCGGGAGGTACCCTAGGGCGTTCAACGTGGCGAGGATCTTCGCCAGGCTCTCCTCGGGTGTCTCCCGATCCGTCTCGAGGAGCACCTCTGGGGCCAAGGGCGGCTCATAGGGGTCTGAGATCCCGGTGAAGTTCTGGATCTCCCCGTTCAGGGCCTTCCGGTAGAGCCCTTTCACATCGCGCCGGATGCACTCTTCCAATGCACAAGACACGTACACCTCCACGAAGTTCCCGATCTCGGCCCGGGCCTCCTCGCGGATCGCCCGGTACGGGGAGATGGCCGACACGATGGCCACAGCCCCCACGCGGGTCAACAGCTTCGCGACATAGGCGATCCGCCGGATGTTCTCATCCCGATCCTCCTTGGAGAAGCCTAACCCCTTCGTGAGTCGTTGCCTTACCTCGTCACCATCCAAAAGCTCCACAGGAAACCCCATCTCGCTGAGCCTCAGGTTCAGGAGAAAAGCCAAGGTACTCTTCCCGGAGCTTGGAAGGCCCGTGAACCACACCGTGAACCCTTTCGGTCTGCTTAAACGTTCGTCCATTCTTTGGCTCCCTCGCTTACAGCAGCTTATATCCGACACTGAACAAAGCCACAGCCAGGATCGGCCGTAAGACCCGCTCGGGAAACACAATGCTCAACTTGCTTCCCAAGAGGACCCCCGGGATCGATCCGACCAGCAGCCATTGAAGGAGTTGGAGGTCCACCCCGCCCGTCCTGAAATGCGCCATCGCCGCTGAGGCAACCAGGAGCGCCGCGTGGAAGATATCTGTGCCGACAACCCGATTTAAGGGAAGATGGGGGTAAAGGATGACCATGCCCGCGACGATGAGGCTCCCGCTTCCCACGGAGGTCAGGCCGACAAGAAACCCCACCCCTGCCCCTAAGAGGATGGTGAGGAGGGTTCGCCTCCAGGGATGCCGCTCCCAAAGGCCTCCCGCCTCGACAGAGCCCTTCTTCGACCGGTGAGGCCTAGCCACGAGGCTCACGGCAACGACAATGAGGACGATCCCCAGGGCATGGCTGACAAAGGCATCGACCTGAACGTCGCCGCCACGCCGCTTCATCCAGGAGAGGAGTGCCACCCCCAAGAGCGAGGCCGGGACGCTTCCCAGGGCCAGAAAGCCGGCGATGGAGAGCTGGACGGTCTTCTGCCGATAGTGGATGAGGGCGCCGACGGCTTTGGTGATGGCGCCGTAGGCCAAGTCCGTCCCGACAGCGATGACCGGTCTGACACCCACGAAGAGGATGAGGAGAGGGGTCATCACGGCCCCGCCTCCGATCCC
>JACQHM010000168.1 GCA_016199025.1 Candidatus Methylomirabilota bacterium
AAGATGATGGGGATGAAGACGAACATGGTGGTCAGGGTGGAGGCCAAGACCGCCCCCCAGACCTCGACAGCCGCATCGTAGGCGGCCTTGACCCTCGCCTTCCCCATCTGGCGGTGGCGGAAGATATTCTCCAGGACGACGATGGAGTTGTCCACCACCATCCCGATGGCAAAGGCGATCCCGGCCAGCATGACGATGTTCAGGTTGAGATTGAAGAGGTCCATGATGAAGAAGGTGCCGATGACGGAGATCGGGATCGCCAAGCCGATGATCAGGACGCTGGCCCCACTCCGGAGGAAGAGGAGGAGGACAGCCACGGCCAGCAGGCCACCGTACCAGATGTTGGAGGTGACCAGGCCAAGGGCATCATAGATGTAGTCCGTCTCGTCGTAGGTCAGGACGAGCTTGATCCCTTTGCTCTCATAGATCCGGTTGAGGTATTTGAGCTCTTCCCTGAGCTTTTTCATCACCTCCACGGTGTTTGCCCCAGTCCGCTTCAAGACGCCGAAGGCGATGGTCGGCTTCCCCCCCATCCTGACGGCGAAGTCTTTCTCCTCGTAGCCGAAGCGAACGAAAGCGATATCCTTCACATACACCGTTCCCCGGGCATCCTGCCGGACGATGGTGTCCTCAACCTGTTTTAAGTCTGTGAACTGACCCATCGTTCGGACCAGGTACTGGCGCTTCCCCTCGTCGATCTTCCCCCCCTTGATGTTTCGGTTCTCTCTCAACAGAGCATCCCGGATCTGGGCGATGGAGATCCCGCGGGCGCTCATCGCCTGATGGTCCAGGAGGACGTGAACCTCCCGGTCCTGGCCGCCGAACATCCAAACGGCCCCGACGCCCCCGACCCGTTCAATCCTCGGCTTGATGACGTCGTCGCCTTCCTCCCAGACCTCGTTAATATCCCGGGTCGTGTCCACGATGATCCAGGCAATGGGGGTCTCTTCATCAGAGTTGACGGCCCGGATCAGGGATCGTTCCACGTCCTCAGGCAGATCTTGGACCAGATCCAGCTTCTCCGAGGTGTCCAGTCGGGCCACATCCTTGCTGACCCCCCAGCCGAACTTCAGGGTAATCGTGCTCTTCCCTTCTTCGGACTTGGAGACGACCTCGTCCAGGTTCTCCACGGAATTCAGCTTCTCCTCGAGCCGGTCCGTGACCTCCTGTTCGACCTCGAGGGGTGCGGCCCCTTTATACTCGGTCTCGACGGTGATCTCGGGGCGATCCACGGTGGGGATCATCTGGAGCGGAAGGCGGAAGAGGGAGATCACTCCGAAGAGGACGGCCAGGATTACAGCCACCCAGACCGTGACCGGGTACTTGATACAGAACTCAATGATCTTCATGGCCTTTTACCTCAGGACCCCTCAGGGCCTTTTGACGTTCTCAACCCTCTCACTTCGTCACGATCTTCACCGGCGCCCCGTCCCTTAAGGTCTCGTTGCCGGTGACCACGACGGCGTCCCCTGCCTTTAACTGCCCGTCCACGATTTCCAGGAAGCCATCCACGGCCCGTCCGGTCACAACCCGCTGGAGAGAGGCCTTCTGCTGGTTGACGACAAAGACGATCTGCTGATCGCCCTGACGGACGACAGCATCCTTGGGCACCAGGAGTGTCGGGCGGGGGGCCCCGTAGCCGATGGAGACCCGGGCCAGCATCCCACCCTTCAACTCCCCCTTGGGGTTTGCCACCTCGATCTTCACCGGGAAGGCGCGGCTCTGGGGGTCTGCTTGGGGAACGATATGTTTGGTCCGGCCGGCGAATTTGCGGCCAGGATAGGTATCCACGGTGATGGTGGCCCGATCCCCGACCTTGAGCTGACCGATCTCCTTCTCATTGATCTGAGCCAGGATCAGGACCTTGTCCAGATCGACAACGTCGGCGATCTTCCCCCCTTCATCCACCCACTGGCCGACCTCGGTGTGCTTCCTCACGATGAAGCCGGTAATGGGGGAACGGATGGTGGTCCGCTTCAGCTCGTCCTGGATCCGATCGTAAACGGCCTGGGCCCGCTTCAACTCTGCCGCGGCCTTGGCGACGTCCTCCTGCCGGTAGCCGGTCTCGGCCTCCCTCAAGGCCTCGAGGGCCTGCTCGTGCCGGGACTTGGCGGCCAGGTAGTTCGCTTCCGCCCGTTGGAGATCTTGGATACTGATGGCCCCATCGGCATGGAGCTCCTTCAACCGGCTAAGGTCCTTTGACGCCCATTCGACTAACGCCTTTCTCTCCTCCACCTCGGCCTTGCGTTGATTGATCTCCTCGGGCCTTAAGCCCCTTTTCAGCTTCTCCCACTCCTCCTTGGCCCTGGCCACAACGGCCTCCGCCTCCCGGAGGGCGATCTCCCGGTCGGTCCTTTTCAACTGGGCGATGATCGTCTGGCCTTTGACGACCCGGTCTCCCTCACGGAGGTCGAAGCGCTCCACCAATCCCGAGACCTCGGCACTTACCGTCGTTGAGAGGTTCGGCTCGACGGTGCCGATGACCTGGATCTCACCCTGGATAGTCTTCTGCATAACCTGGCCGACCATAACGTTTGTGGGAGGGGGCCCACTCTGCTGAGCCGCCGCTGGTTGTGGAGATCCGGCATCGGAGCCGCACCCGGCGATGGCAATGGATAGAAGCAACCAGGCTAGCAAGCCAAACCCCTTTCCCAGGAAAGCGCGGTGGGCGGTAAACCTTCTCACATCTCCTCCTTTAACGACAAAGGTCTAGCTTCAAAGGATCACACAGTTGGGGCGACCTTACTCAGCGGTGCGGAATTTGGGCTACACCTTAAGCCCGCACCGCTTCGTTCGCGGGGAAGGCCCTCACGCTTGCAATGGAGACGGCAAGCGCTCGGCCCTCCCCGCGGGCCCTACCGAGAGGGACGGGCCGCCGCCCCTCTCGGACTCTCCCCCGGACTGTGCGGTTTAGTGCGAACTGTCGCCTAAATTATGCACCGCACAGTAAAAGGACGTTCAGGCTCGAGGCCAGTGTTCGAGGGAGACGTTTAACGGCCCCGCCGCTTCAGCCCTTCCAGGAAGATATTGACAAAGGTTGAGACGACCTCCTCAGGGGAGGAATGGGGAGGACGCTTCACGCCGAAGACTTCGTGGATCAGGAGGTAGTGGACAACCATTCCCACGAACCCCCTGGCCGTCACGAGGGGATCGACCTTCCTGAAGTGTCCATCGGCGATCCTCTGCTGGATGTAAGTGCTGAGGAACTCGTGGAGCCTCCGGACCCGCGATTCGAAGAACATCTCGGAGAGCTCATGGCCCTCGAGGGCGCTGAAGAGCAGAAGACGCATCAGGGTCGGGTCCGCCTCCGTCGTCTCGATCATCACCTGCCCGACGGCCCGGAAGACGCCGGCATCGTCGTTCGATGTGGCCGCCACGGCCGCGGCCGCGAGGATCTCCTCGGTCTTGGCCTTGGCCTCGATGATCGCGGAGTAGAGCTCCTCCTTCGTAGGAAAGTATTTAAAGATCATCGCCTCGCTTACGCCCACGGCCTCAGCGATCTCGCGGGTAGTCGTCCCCCGAAAGCCCTTTCGGGCGAAGAGATCGGCGGCAGCCTCGACGATCTGGCGGCGCCGTTCCTGGGCTGGTAGACGTTCCCTCATCTGAGGTTCCTCCTAAGTAAACGCTCACTAAGGATATGGTAAATAGAATCTCCTGTCAAGATTTTTGGAAGGGCTCTTGAAACCTCGATGGGGCAACGCCCAGGCCGATGGGCTACCGATCAGGCGGGTTGGGGCGGTTCACGTCAGAGCATGGGGCGTTTTGCCCCTCTCTTCTGGTGCTTTGAATGAGGCGCTCGCGCTCCTCCGGGGTTAACGGGGGGGCTGGCTGATCCGACTCACCCGTGTTCCGGAGAACCTGCTTCTCTGTGAGAGACATCTTGCTCTCCTCTGCCTGGCATGGTGTGGTTGCTGGCGTTGACGCCACAGGCGGCTTCCCGCTCCAAGGCCCGGCAAGTGGCCGGCCCGAGTTCACCAAGATCACCACAACGACCGTCAAGAGGACCGCACCGATGTTCACGCTTCCCCTCCTTTCGGCCGCCCGCTTTACGGGCTCCGAATCTGGTCCCTCCACCCAAAGTAGCACTTACTGTCGCGGCCACGACCAAACTCGACATACCGCTCGTTGACGTTGGCGACACTGTCCCCATCCTTCAGGGCATAGTTCGTCGCGACGAAGTACAGGTCGCACGGCTCATGGGGATGGATGGTGAAGTAGTCGCCGTGGCGCTCATCGTCGCGGTTGTGTGTCCCATCGGCAATCATAACGAGGGTCCCAAAGTTCCCAATCCCAGGGGTAAAATCGTCATCGAGGCCTACGAACCCCTGAGCTGCACTGCCACCACCGCCGGCCTTTCCCCCGGCGGCTATCGAGATGCCGAGGTCGCCTCGTTCGTTGGCGCTGACCATCGGCAACCCGATGCAGGTGTTATCGTTGAAGAGAGACGGCTGGGTCAGGAGTTTAAAGTCCGACTCCCTAAAGATCGCACCGTGGACGTGCCCCTGCGGGTGCGCCGGGTCGGGCCCCACATTCCAGAAGAACGCGATCCGCCCGCCGCCCACCGCGCCCCGGCGGTTGAAGCCGCTGATTCGCGCCCAGAGGTCATCGGTCCAGTCGCGGTTCCCGACCCCCCCACGGCAGTCCGGGTTGGTGAAGGTGGAGGCGGAGATGGTCCGGGTGACGCTCGTCGGGGCCGACGCCGTCTGAGGCCATTTGAAGATTCGGAAGGTGGTACTGTTCTCCAGCATCCCCCAGTACATCGTCTCCCGGGCCCCTTCCACGGGGACGAAGACCCGCTGGCCCACGGTGCCTTTGTAGCTGAATGTGGTGACCATGACATTGGGAGCGCAATCGGCTAACTGGTCGAGGCTGAACCGCCTGACCTGGGCCCCATCCCAGGAGATCCCGAATGTCAAGTTGTTCGTGGTCAGGTAGAGGTGGTTGTTGCTGATCCCTAGGTGCGGGAAGTCGGGGAGGATGTTGTTCGCCGCGCCCGCGGGGTCGATGTCGTAAGAGCAGTCATTCCCCCCGGGGACCGTACGCCGCACAAAAATCCGGATGACCCCATTGGTTGTCAAGAAATTGGTGTAGAACACGGACCAGAAGGTCACGCCCCGCGCTTGGTCGTAGATCACATCGAGGTCACAGCAGGGGATCGGCGCATCAGGTGGCCCGCCAGAGATGGGAACGTCCGTCCAGGTGACGCCGCCGTCGGTGGAGAATTCGGCGTGGGTGGTCCCCGTGTAGAAGATATGGACCCCATCGTTGGCAGCGGCGGGTTCGGCCAAGGTGCTGGCGAGCCCGGTGTCGTTGGCCCGGGAGTTTTGGTGATTCCGCCCGATGATGAGATCACTGGGCGTGCCGTGGAATCTGGCCTCGTCAGGCATGGCGAGCTGCGTCTCGCGCCCGCGGACCAGCGGGAGGCCTGGTGGACTCGGTGGG
>JACQHM010000169.1 GCA_016199025.1 Candidatus Methylomirabilota bacterium
CGTTGGCCTCGGCCCACCCGGACCTCCCGATACTCCTCGGCGTCGAGCCGGAGGGTCCCGACGCGGGCTACGGGTGGATCGAGCCGGGTGAGATGATCGGAAAACAAATGGAGGTCGAGCTGTCCCTGGTCCGGAGGTTCTGGGAGAAGCCGGATCCTCGCAAAGCCCAGGCCTTGTACCTGAAAGGGTGCTTGTGGAACACCCTCATCCTGGTGTGTCAGGCTGAGAGGCTTCTTCAGATGTTCAAGGCCTACGTTCCAGCAGTCTTCAGGCGCTTCGAGCGGATCCGGCGGGCCCTCGGCTCCGTCTCGGAGGGGAGGGTGCTCGAGGAGGCCTATCAACGTCTGACCTCGGTGAACTTCTCGAAGGCGATCCTCGAGAAGAAGGTGGAGCGCCTCGGCGTGATCCCGATGAAGGGAGTCCATTGGAGCGACTGGGGGGATCCGGCGCGGATCCTCAAAAGCTTGACCCGCTGGGGCCTCCGGCCCAACCCGCCGGTGTGAGGGAGTCCCCCTGAGGAGCGTCCAGCCCTGGGGACGGTCGTACGCCGTTTCGCTCAGCTCCGCCGAATCGTCTCGTTCACCACCCCTCTTTGGACGTTGGGAAACGTTCGATTGTGTGAACTATCTCACCTTCACCTTCCTCTCCTCCCACCTACACTCTCCGACAGAGAAGGGGTCAGACAAAGAGAGGTAGGAAGCAAAGAACGATTAGGAAGGAGGGAACGATGAAGCGAGCAGGGTTGATCTTCGTGGGCTTGGCGGTGTTGGGGGTGATGGTCAGCGTCCAGGAACGGGCCTTAGCGCAGCTCTTGAGCACAACGCCGGAGGTCGCGACCACAAAGGGGGAAACTCCGGCCTTCAGCGTGAAAGGCTTCGAGTTCACCTTCGGGAACTTCATTGCCTCGGATTTCTCGTGGGACAGCTCGGACGTCGGGGGTACCGAGGGGTCCATTCCGCTCCCCCGGGGGCCATTAGGGACGATCTGTCCGGGAGGGTTGACTGATGGCCCCTGTGCAGACGGTGTGGCGAAACGGATTGCAGTGCGGGCCCGGGACACGAACCTGACCTGGACGGCTGCCCAGACCCAGCTTAGCTTCGGGGTGAAAGGACCAGGGCTCTGGGGAGGGGCGACCCGGGGCTATGTGGAGTTTGACTTCATCGGCACCGATGGCGGGACCGGGAACCCGAATCCCACCAGCAACATCGGTCCCCGCCTGCGGCACGCCTATGCCGAGATGACCTGGCCCCATAGCCAGACCGGGATCGGGGATGTGGACATCCTGGTAGGACAGACGGTCCCCCTCTTCATTATCCAGGTGCCTGAAACGACGGAGGATATCGTCCTCTTGGGGAATGGGGGCATCTTCGGCCGGGAGCCGCTCGCCTGGGTGACGACGACGATCCCGTTCGGCCAGGGGAACAACGTCTTCCTCGGGGTCAACGCCAGCATGCCAAATTCGAACCTCTTCGGCAACCTCGTCCCGGGTCCTTTTGTCCCCAACGCGGCCAGCCCCATCGGTGAGGCCAGCTCGAGCGGGGTCCCATACCTCAATGCGGCGGTCAAATTCCGAACGGACATCCTGGGGCAGGCGAACTATTTCGGCGGTCTGGTCCCGGCCGAGATCGCCTTTGGGACCTTCTACGGCCGGGAGATCCTGTCGACAAGCCTCTTTAAGGCCGGGGAGGACTTCTCGAATATCGGCAAAACCCCGTGGGGCATCGCCGGGAGTTTGGTCCTCCCCATCCTCGGCACCCGGTCCGAGAAGCGGGCGGGGCTTCTCTCCGTCAAAGGGGCCGGCTGGTACAGCGAGAACGGAAATGCCTATTTCATGCACAGCTTCCAGGGGATCGTGGCAACCCCGCGGGACGGGGCGCCGACCTCGGCAACGGGGACTGCGGGGGATGTGAACGGCGATGGGGTGGTTGACCAGACTGATGTCGTAGCGGATCCGAACGCCTTCGACTTCCACAACACCAAGGGGGCAGGAGGCCACGTGACCGTCCAGTATAACCCCTTCGAAAACCTCATGCTGTACGTGGTCTTCGCCGGGAGTTGGACCACGGACACCTTTCGGCCGGGCACGGTGGTGGTGGAGGGGCCCAACCTCTCGATCCAGCGGAGCCGGGCGATTGAGGGGGGGGTCATCTGGAACTTAAACGCCGCTCTCGCCGTGGGGGCCGAGTTCCGCTACATCCGGAACGACTTTGCCGATACCGGTGTGAGCCCCTTCGGCTTCGGCGGCCGGGGGGAAGATCTCCGGGGGAATTTCAACACCACGTTTGCCTTCTGAAAGTCGCCAACTGGGAGGAGGGCCTGCTCCTTTCTTCTCACCACTACTCCACCGTGAGGCGGTCCCACGAGGCGACCCCTCCCCCGCCTCTTGAGCGGAAGGTGTTGCCCTCCTCCCTCCATACCTTAACGTTCCTGTTCCTTAGGGAACAGAGCAGAGGAGGGATGGATCATGGGGAAGGAGCTACATTGTCGTGAAGTCGGGATGAACTGCGATGCGGTGGTACGCGGAGAAACGGTTGACGAGGTGATGAAGCAGGCTGCAGAACACGCGGCGAAGGATCATGGGATCACCGAGATCACCGCCGAGATGGCGACCAAGGTCAAAGCCGCCATCAAGGACACATAGACATCCGCCGAGTACCATGCGGCCGGCATCTTCTCCTGCCGGCCGCATGGAATCCATAAGCCGACGAGAGACGAGGAGATGAAAGGACGTGGTTCAAGAGACGTAATCAGGGGGAGGTGATAATGCGTGCAGGATGGGATAGCCTCATTAGAAGAGGGCCGGCCCTTCTGTTCGTCGTGGGAATCGCGCTCACGCTCTTCGTTGGGTCGGCCTCTGCCCTTCGGACCAAGGATCGGATGCCACCCTTCACCCTCAAGCTCTTCGACGGAAGGGAGCTTCAGAGCCAGGACCTCCAGGGCCAGGTCGTGGTCCTCCAGTTCATGGCCTCCTGGTGACCGACGTGTCGGCAGGAGGCTCCTGCCTTTGAACGGGTTTACCGCCGCTTCAAGAACAAGGGCGTCCAGTTCGTGGGCATCCTGGTGTACGATACTGAGGCTGACGCGAGAAGGTTTCTTAAGCGATCGGGGATCTCGTTTCCCACCGGGCTGGACGCCGACCTGAAGCTCACCACAACCTTCGGCGTCCCAGGAACCCCCATGACCGTCCTGGGAACGAAGGATGGGTGGATCGCCGAGCGGATCATCGGCCCCATCCGCGAGGAGCAGCTTTCGGCAAAGATCCAGACACTCCGCTGACGGGCTCCAGCCACTCGGTACAAATCGGCCAGGCACGGTGGTGGTGGAGAGGACAAACCTCTTACACGTTCTAAGGAGGTCCTGACGCGAGGACAAGATAGCGTTCCAGTTGAGGGGGATCGCCTCCCAAAGGGGAGGAGGGTGGGCTTTTCCTCCTTCTCACGAACACCCCCAAGCGTTCGTCATTGAGGCAGGACCCTCACGCCTCCTCCCCTTTTTTTGGTGCAGTGACGGGATGTCTGGATTTTTCCTAGTCCAGACCCTCGGCGGCCGCCTGAACCCTGCCGTGCTGGAGATCAACCGGGGCGATACGGTGATCTGGCTCGCCTCCGATCAACCCTGTAACATCTACTTCGCCGAAGGCACTCCCGTGAAGCTGGCCTGCGTCTCCCCCACCCGGTTCCGCTTGAACGAAGATGGGGCCTACACCTCGGGGATCATTCCCCCTGGCGGCACGGCCAGCCTCTGCTTTGTCGAGCCGGGCACCTACGAGTATGTGATGTTCGTGAGAGGGGAAGCCGGAGGCCAGGTCGGTCCACGGATGGGCATCCCGATAGGACGGATCATCGTAAAATAGACGCATCGAAACAAATGCCACAGCCCCTGCTGGACTCTCAGCTCGGGCCCTGGAAAGGGAGAAGGGAACCGATAGAGGGGCTGAGCCGCCTCAGATTTCAGGCGGTCTCCAGTGGCTGGCTCGCCCGCCCACCACTGGTCTCACCTTTAGGCATCAAGCATGGGCCTCTGAGTGGGTGAGGGGGTCCCATTCGATGGGCACGCGTCCAGGGTGGTGGGGCGGGTTAGCGGGGGGGTCCCCCTTTACGGCCGATCCGCTCTTTGAGGAAGCTTGTCAGCCGGGCACGCAGCTCCGCCGGCATCTCCTCACAGGCTAGCTCCCGAAGAGCGGCCTGGGTCGCTTTGTAGGTGTTAAGGAAGGCCTGGCAACCCTGACAATCCTTAAGATGCCGCTCCAGGGCCCGAGCAGTCTCCGGCTCAAGGGTCCCGTCGAGGTAGTCCAGCAGGAACTCCACCAGATCCTTACAGGTGATCATCACCCCCTCCCCTCCTCCCTTGCACTGGCCCCTGGCCGCTCCCCGGGTGTCGAAGAAGATCGTGGGTGTGGGTACACCGTCCGTCACTTCCTCGGAAGGAGTCCGGAACTGGTCCAAGAACGGTGGAACACTCGGTGACCTGGTGGCCTTGGGATGGCAGCGCTTTCATAGATGGGTAGCTCTCAGGAAGAATCCCCTTGACCTTCCTGTCGCTGGAAGGTGTAGGCTTGGGGACGCGTGAGGAAAGGGGGTGACGCTTATGAGGCAGGCTCGACGATACGCGAAGATCATCGGCCTTGCCCTAGGGATCGCGGCCCTGCTCCTGGAAGTGTGGCCTGTCGCCCCGGCCTGGGCCCTGCCGATTAACGCTCCGTTGGCCCAGACTCTCTTCCCTGGGTTCTCGCTCTTTGTCCCCCGGGTCTCCTTCTCCCGGGCCTTGAGGCTCCAGGAACGAGGGGAGGCCACCGCCGACCCCCTTGATAGGACGGTCACGGCCCACGTGGAGTCAATCGACATTGTATACGCGGCCATCCATGACTTCAGCCTGATCGCCACGATCCCCTACGTGACGAAATCCTTCCGCTTCACGGACGCCTCCGGCAACCGGCAGGAGGTGACCTCGACCGGCTTCGGGGATGTGCCGGTCCTGGGCGTCTACCGCTTCCTCAGGAAGGATTGGCTGGGCGGATCCCTCCAGCTCGCGACGGTAGGAGGCCTGAAGCTTCCGACGGGCTCCGACGCCGAGCGGGACGAGCGGCTCCGGCCACTCCTCGGCACGGACCGGCTGCCCCCGGAGCTTCAACCCGGCTCAGGCTCTGTGGATTTCCTGTTCGGGCTGCCGGCGATGCTCAGCCTCAAGTGGTTCACCTTCTATGGCGACGTCCTGTATAAGGTCAACAGCGAAGCGAACGATGTCCGCTTCGGGAACGTCCTCCGCTATGATCTCGCCGTCGATTACCGCCGCCTCAGCCTCTTCGGCCGGGACCTGTTCCTGGTCTTGGAGCTCAACGGCCTGCTCCAGGAGCGGGCCACGAGGAATGGCCAGCGGGTCGAGGATTCGGGAGGACATCTCCTCTTCCTCTCCCCGGGGCTCCAGCTCTTCCCAACCCCAACGCTCCTCCTCGAGACTTCGATTCAAATCCCGGTGGTCCGACGAAACTTCGGGACGCAACTTGTTCCTGAATATAACGTGCTCTTCGGGCTCCGCTACCTCTTCCCCACGGCGTTGAGTCGGTAGCAGCCGCGAAAGGAGGAAAGACAC
>JACQHM010000167.1 GCA_016199025.1 Candidatus Methylomirabilota bacterium
CGAGGGGGCGGCCGTCACCTGGGTCAGGATCAGTGGGGTCTCCCACGAATTCTCCTCCATCCTTGGGGTTCGGGAGGATGTGACCGACATCCTCCTAAACCTGAAGCAGCTTCGGGCGAGACTCTACAGGGATCAACCGAAGATTCTGTCCCTGAAGGCGGTAGGGGAAGGGGCTGTCACTGCCGCTCAGATCGCTGCCGATCAGGATGTGGAGATCCTGAACCCCGAGCTCTACATCGGGACGCTGGAGAAGGAAGGGAGGCTAGAGTTGGATCTGGAGATCCGCAAGGGGCGTGGGTATGTGCCGGCGGAGCGGAACCGGTATGAAGGGATGCCTGTGGATGCCATCCCCCTCGATGCCGTGTTCTCCCCTGTGACCAGGGTGAACTACCAGGTGGAGGACACCCGGGTTGGCCAGGCGACCGACTATAATAAATTGATCCTGGAGGTCTGGACGGATGGCTCGATCCTTCCCCAGGACGCCGTGGCGTCGGCGGCCAAGATCTTGAAGGACCACCTGACCGTCTTCCTGGGTGCCGAGGAGGAAGCGGAGGAGAGGGAGGAGGCGATTGACGCCGAGCGGGAGCGGGTCATGGAGAAACTCCTGCGTCCCGTGGACGAGCTGGAGCTCTCCGTCCGGGCGGCCAACTGTCTCAAGAATTCCAACATCAAGTGGATCTACGAGCTGGTGCAGAGGACCGAGGCCGAGATGCTGAAGACGAAAAACTTCGGCAAGAAATCCTTGAACGAGATCAAGGAGATCCTGGCAGGGATGGGGCTCAGCTTAGGGATGAAACTGGAAGGGTTTCCTCTAGAGGCCCTGAAGAAAAAGGCCGAGAAGGGGACCAAGTAATCGAGGCTCGGCTGCTCAAGCTTTCAGCCGGGCCTTTAGGGGAAGAAAGACCATGCGGCATCGAAAAACTGGAAGAAAGCTTGGTCGGACCACGGCTCATCGGGATGCCCTCTTTCGCAACCTGGCGACTTCCCTTTTCCTTTACGAGAAGATCATCACCACCGTTGCCAAGGCCAAGGAGCTTCGAAAGCTCGCCGAGGAGATGATTACCCTGGCCAAGAGGGAGGATCTGCATGCCAGGCGACAGGCAGCAGAGGTCATTCAAGATGAGGCGGTCCTGAAGAAGCTCTTCGATGAGATTGGGAGCCGCTACAAGGAGAGGAGCGGAGGCTATACCCGGATCACCAAACTCGACTACCGGATGGGGGATGGCGCTCCCTTAGCGGCCATCGAACTTGTCGAGTTGAAAGAGGAGGTCGGGATGGCCAAGCTTGCCACCGGGGAGGAGGCCAAGAAGGCGAAGGGTTCCCGGTGGAGGCGGCGCTTCAAGCGACGCGAGAAGCCTGCCAAGGAGGAAGCGCCCACGTCCGCGCCGGCCGGGGAAGGGGCGTCTTAAGCCTCCTAACAGGTCAGGAGACATCCCATGATCGTTTACAAGCTTGCCGTTGTTCCAGGAGACGGGATCGGGGGGGAGGTCGTCGCCGAAGGGGTGAAGGTGTTAGAGGCCATCTCCTCGTTCCAGGGGGGGTTCACCTTCCATTTCACCTCCTTCGAGTGGGGGACGGACTATTACTTCAAGCATGGACGGATGATGCCCGAGGACGCCCTGGAAACCTTAAAGGCCTTTGATGCCATCTCCCTCGGGGCCGTCGGCGATCCCCGCCTCCCCGACCACGTCACCCTTCATGGCCTCCTCCTCCCGATCCGACGGGCCTTCGATCAGTACATCAACCTCCGACCGGCCTACCTCTTTCCGGGGGTGGAGAGTCCCCTTAGAGACAAGAAGCCGGGGGAGATCGACATGATGGTGGTCCGGGAGAATACCGAGGGGGAGTATGCTGATGTCGGCGGGAGGGTCTATCAGGGCTTTCCCTCTGAAGTTGCCGTACAGGCCGCCGTCTACACCCGGCAGGGGGTGGAGCGGGTTGTCCGGTACGCCTTCCAGTTGGCCAGAAGGAGGAAGAGGAAGCTCTGCTCTATCACCAAATCCAACGCCCAGCGGTTCGGCCCGGTCCTCTGGGACCAGGTGGTCAAGGAGGTGGCCAAGGAGTATCCCGAAGTGGAGGTGACCTCTCTCCTGATTGATGCTGCCTGTATGAAGTTTGTGTTGCAACCGGAGGCCTTTGACGTCGTGGTCGCCTCGAACCTCTTCGGGGACATCTTGACGGATCTCTCGGCCGCTGTGGTCGGGGGTTTGGGTCTCGCCCCGGCGGCGAATCTTAACCCCACCCGGGCCTTTCCTTCGATGTTCGAGCCGGTCCATGGAAGTGCCCCCGACATCGCCGGGAAGGGGATCGCGAATCCGTTGGCGGCCATCCTGACCGCCGGGATGATGCTGGAGTTCTTAGGCGAGCCGGCGGCCGCTCAAAGGGTACACAGGGCGGTCGAGCGGACCTTGGCCGAGGGAAAGGTGAGGACCCCGGACATGGGGGGGAGATCAGTGACAGCCGAGGTGGGCGACGAAGTTGTGAGGGACCTTACTTTATAATGGTGATGCTGGATGTGAGATGTCAGATGTGAGATGTCAGAGGTTGGATGTTCTATCTTTCCTCCAGCATCCAGCATCCCACATCCCTCTGGTGATTACGATGTCTAGGATCGGAAGGAAACCTATTCCTCTCCCATCGGGGGTGGAGGTGGAAGTCGAAGGGCGGCGGATCTCGGTCACGGGGCCGAAAGGTTCACTGAACCTGGAGGTTCACCCCCGCATGACCGTGAAGATCCAGGACGGTTCCCTCCAGGTGGTCAGGCCGACGGATGTTCGGCAAGATCGTGCCCTCCATGGGTTGACTCGAACCCTTTTGGCCAACGTGATCGAGGGAGTGACCAGGGGTTTCGAGAAACGCCTGGAGCTGTTCGGGGTGGGCTACCGCGCCCAGGCTGATAAGGGGGCCCTGGTGTTGCATCTCGGCTACTCCCACCCGGTGCGCTACCCTGTTCCGGCGGGGGTCTCCATCAAGACGGAGGGGACCAACACCATTGTTATCTTTGGGATCGACAAGCAGTTGGTCGGCCAAGTCGCTGCGACCATTAGGGGTTTTAGGAAGCCAGATCCCTATAAGGGTAAGGGGATCCGCTACGCCGGGGAAGTGATACGCCTGAAGCCCGGCAAGACGGGTGCCAAAGGGTAGGGGTCGATCGTCAATTGATGATCTCGCATGAACGAATGGCGGTTTCTTGAGGAGACAGATGGCTGAGGGAAGACCAACGAGGGGACGGGCGGGAACCAAGAAACAGCTCAAGAACATCACCGAGGCTGTGGCCCACGTCCAGGCCTCCTTCAACAACACCATCATCACCATTACGGACCTCAAAGGGAACGTTGTCACGTGGGCGAGCGCCGGAAGCGTCGGGTTCAAAGGATCTCGGAAAAGTACCCCCTACGCGGCCCAGGTGGCGGCCGAGGATGCTGCCAAGAAGGCCATGGCCCATGGGGTCCGGGAGGTACGGACTTACGTGAAGGGCCCAGGGGCAGGTCGGGAGGCTGCTATTCGCTCCCTCCAGGCCGCCGGCCTCAAGATCACCATGATCCGGGACGTCACCCCCATTCCTCATAACGGCTGCCGTCCCCCCAAGCGTCGCCGCGTCTAAGATCGAGCAGTAAGCGCCAAGCTGCACGCTCTCTTCACTAAAAAGTTTGAACTTGTATCTCGCAGCTTAAGGCTCTCTTAAGGGGATGAAGGATCGGATGGCGACGTTGTCCCTTCCAAAGGGATTCGTCCTGCCGAAGCTTGCCTATTGGGATCAACCGAGCCTCTCCCAAACCTTTGGGCGGCTTGTTGTCCAACCCTTCGAGCGTGGGTTCGCCCTCACCATCGGTAACACCCTTAGGCGGGTCCTGCTCTCCTCCATTGAAGGGGCGGCAGTCACCTCGATCCGGATCGTTGGCGTCCTGCACGAGTTCTGTTCTTTAAGGGGTGTCATGGAGGACGTGGCTGACATCGTCTTGAACGTGAAGGCCCTCCGGCTGAAGCTTCATACTGACCGCCCGAAGACCCTCTACCTCAAGGCTGCCGGAGAAGGGAGGATCTTCGCCGTGAAGATCCAGCCGGACCCGGACGTGGAGGTCCTGAACCCTGAACTTTGTATCGCCACCTTGGATCGGGATGGGTCCCTTGAGATGGAGATCGAGGTCCGGAAGGGCCGGGGCTATATCCCTGCTGAACGGAACAAGCGGGAAGGGGCCCCCATCGGCATCATCCCCGTCGCTTCCAATTTTTCCCCGGTTCAGAGAGTGGCCTGCAAGGTGGAGCCGCTGAAATCCGGTGATCCTTGGAGCCGGGAGAAACTCATTTTAGAGCTTTGGACCGATGGCGGCGTGGAGCCGCAGGAGGCCCTTAAGGAGGCAGCGGCCATCCTGGATGACCAGCTCCAGATCTTCTTAGGGATAGAGGAGGAGGCGGAGATGGTCGAGGAACGGGAGGTCAAGGAGACCCGCCAGCAGCTCTACGCTGCTTTACGGAGGAACGTGGAAGAGCTGGAGCTGTCTATCAGGGCGGCCAATTGCCTTCGGAACTCGAAGATCCGTTTCCTCTACGAGCTGGTCCAAATGAAGGAAGGGGATCTTCTCAAGATGCGGAACTTCGGCCGGAAATCCCTGAAGGAGCTTCAGGGGATCCTGAAGGAGATGGGCCTCTCGTTGGGGATGAAGCTTCCCCAAGATTTCTGGCAGGGCCTGCCGGAAGAGGCGAGGAGGATGGGTCAGGCGGTGGAGGGTACCTTCAAAGCCCCAGAGGCTCTCTGATCTCCATGGGAGGAAACCGCCGGCTCTGAGCCAGGCGTGGTGACGGACAACAGAGAGGTGGGAGGTCAGCTATGAATCGGTACGAGGTCTCCAGGATCCGGAACGTCGGGATCGTGGCCCAGGTGGGCGCGGGGAAGACCTCCCTGACCGAGGCCATCCTCTATGCCTCAGGGGCCATCAACCGACTGGGGAAGGTCGAGGAGGGGACGACCACCACGGACTTTGACGAAGACGAGATCAGGCGAAAGACCACCATCAGCTCTGCCCTGGCCTTCTCTGAGTGGAAGGGGGGAAAGATCAACCTCCTGGACACCCCTGGGGCTTCCATCTTCTTGACGGATGCCAAGATCTGCCTCCGTGTGGTCGATGGGGCGGTGATTGTTGTGCACGCAGGGTCAGGGATCAAGGTCCAGACCGAGAAAGTCTGGGGCTTTGCAGATACTTACCGTCTTCCTCGTCTCATTTTTGTGAGCCACTTAGATCGGGAGCGGGCGGATTTCACCCGATCCCTGGAGGATATCCGCAAGAACCTCTGCCCCACGGCCATCCCTGTCCAGATCCCCATTGGAAGCGAGGCCTCCTTCAGAGGGATGGTAGACCTTATCCGTCGCAAGGCCTACGTGTTCCAAGATGATTCCTCCGGTCGATTCACCGAGGCTGAGATTCAGGAGGGGTTACGGGCTGGGGTCGAAGAGTCCTTGGCAGCCCTTCTGGAGGCGGTGGCCGAGGCGGACGACGAGCTCTTGGAGCGGTACCTGGAGGCGGGGACCCTCTCGGAGGAGGAGCTCTGCCTAGGGCTCCGCCGTGGGACCTTAAACGGGAAGCTTGTCCCCGTCCTGTGTGGATCGGCGGCGAAGGTCATCGGCATCCAGCCCCTTCTTGACTTCATCCTGCAGTATTTTCCCTCCCCTGCCGAACGAGACGCCGCCCAAGGGATCGATCCCAGGGCAGGGGAGCGTGTGGCGAGGGCTCCCAAGGAGGATGAGCCTCTTTCGGCCCTGGTCTTCAAGACCATCACCGACCCCTATGCCGGCAAGATCTCCCTCTTCCGGGTTTACTCTGGCATCCTCACCCCGGATTCCTTCGTGCTCAACACGGCCAAGGGAACGAAGGAGCGGATCGGCCAGTTTATGACGCTCCGTGGGAAGCAACAGATCCCCGTCGAGGCGATCCCCGCCGGGGACTTGGGCGCGGTGGCGAAGCTCAAGGAGACGGTGACAGGGGATACCCTCTCTGATGAGAAACACCCGATCCGATTCGACCCCATCCAGGTTCCGAACCCGGTCATTGAATACGCTATCGAACCTAAAGCCAAGGGGGACGAGGAGAAAATCAGTCTGGCCCTCTCGCGCCTTCAGGAGGAGGATCCCACGCTAAAAGTCCGTCGGGATGCCCAGACCAAGGAGATCATCATTGCAGGGATGGGGAAGCAGCATCTCGAGGTCATCGTGGATCGGCTCAAACGGAAGTTCGGGGTTGAGGTCACCATGAAAACGCCCCAGATCCCATACAAGGAGACGATCCATGGGGAGACGGCGATCCAGGGCAGGTATAAGAAGCAGACGGGCGGTAGGGGTCAATACGGCGATTGCTGGATCAAGCTGGAGCCCCTCCCGCGAGGAGGGAGACATGAGTTCGTCAATGCCATCGCCGGCGGTGTCATCCCCAAGCAATATATCCCGGCAGTGGAGAAGGGGATCCTGAAGGCGATGGAGGAAGGGGTGTTGGCGGGCTACCCTGTGGTGGACACGAAGATCACCCTCTACGATGGCTCCCATCATCCCGTCGATTCCTCAGATCTGGCCTTCCAAATCGCCGGGTCTTTGGCCTTCAAGAAAGGCTTCATGCAGGCCAACCCCGGGCTTTTGGAGCCTATCATGCACGTGGAGGTGATCGCCCCTGACGAGTGCATGGGGGACATCATCGGGGACTTGAACTCTAGGAGGGGGCGCGTCCTGGGGATCGAAGCCAAAGGGAAGTCCCAAGTGGTCAAGGCTATGGTTCCCTTGGCCGAGATGTTGGAGTACGCCCCCCAGCTCCGATCCCTCACCGCAGATCGTGGTGATTACACCATGGAGTTTTCGCATTATGAGGATGTCCCTGCCCATATCCAAGAGAAGATCATCGCCGAGGCAAAACGGGAGAAGGAAGGCAGGGAGGAGTAGACCTGTTTAGAGCCCCCTACTTTTCCCTTGCCGTGAGTGGAAGGGTGTGGTATCATGACCAAGAGTGGGCAGCGGCCCACTCTTTCTTTTATCCGAGCATCCTTAGAAAGCGATGAAGGAGTCTTCTGAACTGATCGGGCGGATCAAGGCGCTTGCTCAACCCATCGTGGAGGACGAGGGACTGGAACTGGTGGGGGTGGAGTTTCAGCGGGAGAGCAGAGGGTGGGTCCTCCGCCTCTACATCGAGAGGGAGGGGGGGGTCACGTTAGCCGACTGTGAAGGGGTTTCCCACCAACTGGGCGATCTCCTCGATGTGAAGGATCTGATCAACTACTCTTATACCCTGGAGGTCTCCTCCCCAGGGTTGGATCGGCCGTTAACAAAGGAGGCGGATTTCACCCGCTTTGCGGGAAGGCTCGCGAGGGTCACCACGTTCCAGCCGGTGGAGGGTCGCCGCAGATTCCTCGGCCGCCTGAGGGGCGTTCAGGAGGGGCAGGTTCTCTTGGAGAAGGGCGATGGATCCATGGTAGCGATCCCCTGGGAGACCATCGCCAAGGCCCGTCTCGAGGTCGAGTGGTAACTGTTAAGAGAAACTGGTCTCTCTCAACGGCGCTGTCAGTCTGCTCGGAGTCTCGGCCTGCCGTGCAGGCCCCGACCTTAAGGCGCGCCTGCTTGCCCCTTTAGGAGGATTGACGGAGGCGTGATCATGGATCTGCTTCAGGTCATCGAACAGGTCGGGCGTGAGAAGGGCATCGAGAAAGAAGTGTTGATCGACGCCGTCGAAGCAGCTTTGCTCTCTGCCTCGCGTAAAGCCCTCGGGACCGCGCTCGATCTTCAGGTTGACTTCGACGAGCGGTCGGGGCGCTTCAAGCTTTATGCGGTGAAGAGGGTTGTCGAGCGCCCTACCAACCCCAAGTTGGAGGTCTCCCTCGAGGAGGCCCTGAAGCTGAACCCCAAGGCGAAGCTCCAGGATGAGGTGAAGATCGAACTCCCGGCCCAGGGCTTCGGCCGGATCGCCGCCCAGACGGCCAAACAGGTCATCATCCAGAGGGTCCGCGAGGCGGAACGGGAGGGGATCTACCAGAGCTTCAAGAATAAGGAAGGGGAACTGGTGAGCGGTGTGGTTCACCGGGTGGTGAAGGGGAATGTGATCGTGAACTTGGGGAAGGCGGAGGCGATCCTCCCGCCGAGGGAACAATTGCCTCGGGAGGACTACCGCGTTGGGGATCGGATCCGGGCCTATGTCCTGGACGTGAAGAAGACCCCCAAGGGATCCCAGATCATCCTCTCCCGAACCCATCCGGCTTTCTTGGTGAAGCTCTTTGAGGTAGAGGTTCCCGAGATCCTCGAGGGGATCGTGGCGATCCGGGCGGCGGCCCGGGAGCCTGGAGAGCGGGCCAAGATCGCCGTCCAATCTATAGACCAGAACGTGGATCCTGTGGGGGCATGCGTGGGCTATCGAGGGCAACGGGTTCAGGCTGTCGTCCGGGAGCTGGGGGGGGAGAAGATCGACATCCTTCCGTGGAGGGATGATCCAGTGACCTTCGTGAAAAGTGCCTTGGCCCCCGCTGAGGTTGAGAGCGTTGTCGCCGATCAGGAAGCCCATGTGTTAAGGGTCGTCGTGGCTGATGATCAGCTCTCTCTGGCCATCGGCAAGAGGGGGGTGAATGCCCGGCTGGCGGCTAAGCTCCTTGGTTGGAGGGTGGATATCAAAAGTCGAAGCGAGCTTCGGGAGGAAGCTCTGCGCCGTGCTCCTGTCCCAGAGGTGGCGTTAGGAGATCTGTTGGAGGAGCCCAGGGGAGGCGGAGACGTGCTTCCGCCGTCCCCTAAGGCCGTTGGCGAAGGGACCCTTGCCCTCCAGGACCTTCCCGGGATCGGCCAGAAGCTGGCCGCTCGGTTAGTGGCCGCCGGCTTCATCAGTGTCGAGAAGCTTGCCTCCGCCTCACGAGAGGACCTTCTCCAGGTCGAGGGGATCGGCGAGAAGATGGCTGAAAAGCTCTTGGCGGCCGCCAAGACCGCCCTGTCTGGAAAGGCACCCCAGGTGGTTTGAAATTTGAGATTTCAAATCTCAAAATGGTGAGCCAACCGCTCCAACCCAAGACTCAAGACCGCCGGTCGCCCCAACGGACCTGTGTGGGCTGCCGAGCCGTGAAGGCAAAGGAGGTGTTGATCCGCTTCTATGCCTCTCCAGGAGGCTCCCTGGGGATCGACCTCACAGGGAAAGGGGGGAGGGGGGCTTATCTCTGTCCCAGGCGAAGTTGTTTGGAGTTGACCCTCAAGAGGAAAGGATTTCAGCACGCCTTGGGAGTGGATCTGAAGCTACCGATGGAAGAGACGATCCTTGAAGCTATGAGGACGGAGGTGGTGAAGAAGATCGTTTCCCTTTTAGGATTGGCCTGTCGGGCGAGGAGGCTGGCCGTTGGATCTCCTGCGGCAGAAGGGACCCTCCGCGGCGGGGCGGCCCGCCTTTTGCTCCTGGCTAAAGACGCCGAAGGCTCGAGTTTCGCCACTCTCAGGGCCGAGGCCGAGAAACAGGGTACCCCCATCCTCACGCTTCTCACAAAAGCCCAACTGGCACAGGCCTTAGGCCGGGTGAGCCAGGTGGTCGTGGTGAAGGACCCTCACTTCGCCTGTGGTATCCTCCACTACGTGGAGAAGGTTCCGGAGGGCAAGGCGTAGAAAGGTGATTGGCGGCCAGGTTGGCCGAAAGGAGGTGAGCGGAGTGGGGAAGATAAGAGTGAACGCCCTGGCCCGGGAATTAGGGATCACGAGTAAAGAAGCCCTAGAATATCTCCACCGGGCTGGGTTGGAGATCAAAACCCATAGCAGCAATGTGGACGAGGAGGTTGCCCGAGAGATCCTGGCCAAAGCCTTAGGGAAGATCCCCACGCTACAACCGGCCGCTCCGGCTCCTCCCACCCCCCCGGTCATGGCCGAGAAGGTCCCTTCGAAGCCGATCCTGCCAAGACGGCCGGAAGAGGCTGCTCCAAGCCCCAAGGTCCGCCGCCCCAGCGAGGCCCCCAAGCAAGCACAGGCCCCCGTTCAGGTGGAGGCGAAACCGGCCGCTCCGGCGGCCATTGTTCCAGCCCCCCCGGTCGAGGCGAGACCCACCGTTCGAGTCCCTCCCGTTGGGGAGGCCAAATCGGTTGTTCAGCCGCCCTCGTCTCAGGTAGAGGCGAAGCCCACCCTGCCCTCTCCTCCAAAGCCGATGGTCGAGGTCCCTCGTAAACCGGTCCTTCGGATCCCTGAGGCCATGACCGTCAAGGAGCTTGCCGAGAAGCTCCAGGTAAGCGGGAGCGAGGTGATCAAGCGGCTCATGAAGCTGGGGATCATGGCCGCCATCAACCAGTCCCTTGACCCTGGGGTGGTCAAGAAGGCGGCTGCTCAGTTTGGGGTCGAGGTGGAGGTGGCCCCCCTTGAGGAACTCCTGGAGGCCCCCAAGGAGGTCGAGGAGCCCGACAAGCTCCGGTCGAAGGCGCCCGTGGTGACCATCATGGGCCATGTGGATCACGGAAAGACCACGCTTCTCGATGCGATCCGCCAGACCAATGTCACCGCCTCTGAGGTCGGCGGGATCACCCAGCACATCGGGGCGTACGAAGTCGAGCTTCCCCCCGATCCCCCAAGATTTCAAGGAGGAAAGGTCGTCTTCCTCGATACCCCCGGTCACGAGGCCTTCACCGCCATGCGGGCCAGGGGGGCGCAGGTGACGGACCTTGTGGTCCTGGTGGTGGCCGCCGACGACGGGGTCATGCCCCAGACCATCGAGGCCATCAACCACGCCAAGGCGGCCGGCGTCCCCCTCATGGTTGCCG